>NZ_CAXQBM010000071.1:0-78069 GCF_964222115.1 Alteriqipengyuania sp. | reverse complement strand
CCCACCCCCAGCCCCTCCCTCAAGGGAGGGGAGGTGTCGTGGCTCAGCGCTCGTCGAAGTAGCGCTGGGCCTTTGCGGGGTCCGAAATGCCGTTGGCCACTAGCAGCGCAGTCAGCACTCGCGCCTTGGGCGGGCCGAGCGCACGTGCTGCGACGAAGCCGTCCTCAAGGTCGTCCGGCACGGGATCGACCAGCCCCTGATCCGTGCGGCTTGCGCGCACGACCAGTGCGCCGCGCCGTGCATGCTGGACCAGCACCTGGCGGACGGGATCGGGCATGTTTCCTTCCCCTACCCCGGACACGACGATCCCGGCCGGGTCGTCCGAAAGCTGCCTTGAGGCCGCAGCGGCACTCATCCCGGCATAGATCGCCAGGATCGGCACTTCGGGCAGCGGCAGGAAACGCAGCGAGGCGGTGTCGTCCACCCGCCAAGGCGCGCCGAACCAGTCGAGCCGCGAAGGCGTGACAATTGCAACGGACTCCCTCGGGAAACCGCGAAACGCCTCGGTCGCGCGGGTCTCCGCCTTGCGCACGTCGCGCGCCGAATGCACCCGGTCGCCCATCACCACCAGCACGCCGCGCCCAGGCGCTTCGGCATCGCCTGCAACGCGCGCCGCATTGGCAAAGTTGCGCATCCCGTCATAACCCACCGCATCGGCAGGCCGCATCGCGCCGACCAGCACGACCGGCTTGGTGCTTGGCAATGTCAGGTCGAGCAGGAACGCGGTTTCCTCCGCCGTATCCGTCCCGTGGGTCACGATCACGGCATCCACGCTGTCGTCGCGCATCGCGAGATCGATTTCCGCATGCAAACGCGACCAGATGGAGGCGTCGATATCCTCGGACCCGATATTGGCGATCTGCCGTCCGGTGAATTCGGCCGCGATGCCCAGCACGCTGGCCTGTTCCAGATAGGTCTCGATCCCGATCTGGCCGGGGCGGTAATCCGCCCGCATCGCGTCGCCAGCCTGCCCGGCGATGGTACCTCCGGTGGCGAGGACGAGGATGCGTGGGGTTGTCATGGGCCGCGACCTAACGCTTAGCTGCACGCTTTCAATTGATTTTGAACTTTCGCACGCTAGATAGCGTGCCCTCCTGAAAGGATCAGGGCGATTAGCTCAGTTGGTAGAGCGCTTCGTTTACACCGAAGATGTCGGCAGTTCGAGCCTGTCATCGCCCACCATTCCTAGATTGGTCTCAACCGGAACACCGCCGTGTCGCGCGGGCCCACCTTTCGAGTGAGCGCGGTTTGGGTGTCTCCTGCGGCTTTTCCCGACCACGCGTCGGTCAGCGTATAGGATCGCTGCGCAAACTCGGCGCGATGGCCGAACGTATCGTCCTTCAGCTCGACCGCGGCCCAGTCGATCGAGATCGATTGCGCTTCATCCCCGCGGTTGAGCAGCGCGATCGCCCACTCTCCATCGGCCAGGGGCTTCGCCCAGATTTCCCAATCGGGCGTTGCGATCCATTTCATCGCCCCGCGTCCGAGCGGGTCCTGATTGATCGCGATGAGCCGCTTATTGGCAAGGATCGCCGTAATTTCCGGCGTCATGCCGGGCACGTCGCTCCCGATAATCAGGGGCGCGGCGAGCATCGCCCACATTGCGAAGTGAGAGCGGTTTTCGGCAAGTGTCGGCAGGTTGCCGACCTCCATCATGTCGGGGTCGTTCCACTTGTCTGGCCCGCCAAAGCTGCGCAGCTTGTCCTGCTGGTCGAGGATCGGAAGGATGCCCGAACTGGACCATGATCCGTGCCCCACGGTGCAATCCCAGCAATTGATGATGTCGCCGGTGGTGCGCCACAAATGGCCGTATTGTCCGGCCCATAGCCACGGCTCGTTGTCGCCCCACTCGCACACGGACAGCACCATTGGACGGCCCGAGGCCGCAATCGCGCGGCTCATCGTGCGATACGCCTCGCGCGGATTGCGCTGTTCGTCACCCTTGCCCGTGTTGCACCAGTCATACTTGATATAGTCGACACCCCACTCGGCATAGCGACGCGCATCCTGGAACTCGTAGCCCTGGCTCCCGGGTCGTCCGGCGCAGGTCTGCGTCCCCGCATCGCTGTAGATGCCGAACTTGAGCCCGCGGGCATGCAGATAGTCGCCCAGAGCCTTCATCCCGGACGGGAAGCGTTCGGGATCGGGCTGGATATTGCCGTTCCCGTCCCGCTCGCCATGCCAGCAATCGTCGAGGTTGACGTTGACATAGCCAGCATCTCGCAGGCCGGAGGAAACCAGCGCGTCGGCGGTTTCGCGGATCAGCGTCTCGTCGATATTGCAGCCGTAATGGTTCCAGCTGTTCCACCCCATCGGCGGGGTCGGTGCCAGCCCTTCGATCTTTTGCGCGGCGCCCGGCGTAGCAGAGAGGCTGCCAAGGACGATGGCCGACGCCACTGTCGCAAAAGCCCCTTGGAATACTCGGCCAATCAAACTTCGCATCATCCAACTCCCCGTACGTTCCCGATACGAGTGGAGCACTCTATCCTTCGGACTGCAATGCCTCGTCGATGGCTGCGCGCGCCTCCTCGCTGGACCAGTCGAAATCGCCGGTTACGCGCCAGACTTCCTGCCCGGTCGGATCGTAAAGCACGGTCGTCGGCAATGTCGCCGCACCCATCGCGTCACCCAGCGCCAGCTGCGGATCGATCCATTGCGGCAGGTTGGCGAGCTCGTTAACGGCAAAGAACGTCGCCACCTTGGCAGGATCGCCCATATCCTGGCTGATCGTGACGACCGACATTTCGCCATCATAGTCGACCGCCAGCTCGTCCAGCAGCGGCATTTCCTTGATGCACGGCACACACCAGGTCGCCCACAGGTTCACCAGCACCGGTCGGCCCTGCAATGCACCCAGGTTCAATTCCTCGCCCTGCGGGTCTACCAGCCGGGCAGCAGGCATCAGCTCACCCGCAAAACGCGGATCGATTTCCCCAACCCGTGCTTCATCGCCCTTACTTTTGCCGATTTCGCTCTCTTGCGGGGTTTCCTGCGGCTCCCTATCGCAACCGCTCAATATCAGGATGGCGAAGAGCGCGGGCACTATGGCGGAACGGAACACTGGCAACTCCGGTAAAGCAGGCAGCAACGCCATGTGGGGCGGCCGCTTCGATGGTGGGCCTAGCGCGATCATGCGCGAAATCAACGCTTCGATCCCGTTCGACAAGGCGCTGTGGCGTCAGGATATCGCCGGCAGCCGCGCGCATGTGAGCATGCTGGCCGCGCAAGGGATCCTTTCGCAAGACGACGCGAAGACCATCGACGATGGCTTGCAGGCGATCGCCGCCGAATACGAGCGAGACGGAGTGCCCGAGGACTGGGATCTCGAAGACATTCACATGACGGTCGAGGCACGGCTGACCGAACTGATCGGGCCGGTCGCGGGGCGCCTCCACACGGCGCGCAGCCGCAATGACCAGGTGGCGACCGATTTCAAGCTGTGGGTGCGCGAGGCTATCGACCAGATCGACGCCGGGCTGGCAGCGGTGCAGCACTCGTTGGTCCTACGCGCCGAGGAACATGCGGGCGATATCATGCCCGGCTTCACCCATTTGCAGGCCGCACAGCCCGTCACGCTGGGCCATCACCTGATGGCCTATTACGAGATGCTGCGGCGTGATCGGATGCGGTTTTCTGCTGCGCGCGAACGGCTGGACGAGTGTCCGCTGGGCGCCGCCGCGCTGGCCGGGACCGGGTTCGATCTCGACCGTGAGGCGACCGCCAAGGCCCTGGGTTTCGCGCAGCCTACGTCCAACAGCCTCGACACCGTGTCCGACCGCGATTTCGCGATGGATTACCTGCACGCCGCTAGTCTCGTCAGCATCCACCTCTCGCGGCTGGCGGAAGAGATCATCATCTGGGCCAGCCAGCCTTTCGGCTTCATCCGCCTGCCCGACAGTCTTTCGACCGGCAGTTCGATCATGCCGCAGAAAAAGAACCCCGACGCGGCAGAGCTGGTCCGCGGCCATGCGGGGCGGATCATCGGCTGCGCGACCGCGCTTTCGATCACGATGAAGGGCCTGCCCCTCGCCTATGCAAAGGACATGCAGGACGACAAGCCGCCCGTGTTCGAGGCGCACAGCCTGCTCACCCTGTCGCTCGCCGCGTGCGAGGGCATGATTGCCGGGGCGCAGTTCAATACCGAGCGGATGTTCGCGCTGGCGGGCAGTGGCCATGCAACGGCAACCGACCTGGCCGACTGGCTGGTGCGCGAAGCGGGCGTGCCCTTCCGTGAGGCACATCACATCACCGGCGCAGCGGTTGCGCGGGCCGATGCGAAGGGCTGCGCGCTGGCCGAACTGACGGCGGACGATCTCGCCGCGATCGACCCGCGCGTGACGACCGAGGCACTCACCCACCTGTCTCTGGAAGGTTCGGTCGCGTCGCGCCGCAGCTATGGCGGAACCGCGCCCGATCGGGTACGCGAGCAGGTAGCCGCCGCCAAGACCGCGCTCGGCATCGATTGACGCTGCGAAAGACCGTTCGAGAGACAATGCGCATCCGCCTCATCCCGATTGCCTGCCTGCTGCCGCTCGCGCTGTGCGCCTGCGGCCAGCGATCCGATCTCGAGCCGCCGCCCGGCGCCAGCTTGCCGCCCGCGCCTTACGGCAGCCCTGCCCAGCCCACGGCGGCAGACCTGCTGAAGCCCGATGTCATCGCGGTGCCCGAGCGCGACACCGAATTGCGTACGGAATCGGAAGAACGCGAAGACGATCCGTTCGACATCCCGCCCGAATAGGCACCTGCAAACATGGATCATTTCACGCACAAGAGCGGCGTCCTACATGCCGAGGATGTACCCTTGCCCGCGATTGCCGATGCGGTGGGGACTCCGGTCTACGTCTATTCGCTTGCCACCTTGCAGCGGCATGCTCGTGTGTTTCGCGAAGGGCTGAGCGCCCTCATTAACCCCCTCATCGTCTTTGCGGTGAAGGCCAATCCCAACCTTGCTGTCTTGCGCGTGCTGCAAGGCGAAGGGTTTGGCGCGGATGTCGTCTCGGGCGGCGAACTGCGACGCGCGCTCGCCGCAGGAATGGCGCCGGACAAAATCGTGTTCTCGGGCGTCGGCAAGACGCGGGCCGAGCTGGAACTGGGGCTCGATACGGGAATAGCCCAGTTCAACATCGAATCGCGCGAAGAAGGCATCGAGCTAGCGGCGCTGGCGCATGCACGCGGTGAACACGCCCGCGCCGCGCTGCGGATCAATCCCGATGTCGATGCCGGCACGCACGAGAAGATCAGTACCGGAAAGGCGGACAACAAGTTCGGTGTACCGCTGCATCACGCCGCCGACGTGTTCGCAGACCTCGCGGGACTGCCGGGCCTCGCGCTTGAAGGGCTGGCCCTTCATATAGGCAGCCAGTTGGGCACGCTGGAACCGCTTGAGACCGCGTTCACCAAGATCGGCGAGCTCCTGCGCATGCTTCGCGAGCAAGGCCACACCATCTCCCGCGTCGATCTGGGCGGGGGGCTGGGCGTCCCTTACAAGGCGGGCGAGGCCTTCCCCAGCCCCGCAGACTACGGCGCGATGGTTGCGCGCGTCACCGCCGGTTGGGATGTACAGCTGGTGTTCGAACCCGGACGCGTGATCGCGGGCAATGCCGGCGTGCTGCTGACCCGGGTGATCCGCGTGAAAGACGGACTCTCGGCCCCATTCGTGATCGTCGATGCGGCGATGAACGACCTCGCTCGACCCGCATTGTATGGTGCATGGCACGATTTCGAATCCGTAGCCGAAACGTCCGAACGGCAGGTTGCCAACATCGTCGGGCCCATTTGCGAAACGGGAGACACCTTCGCGCGGGACCGGGACTGCCCGAAGCTTGCGGCTGGCGACCTGGCCGTGTTCCGAACCGCCGGGGCCTATGGCGCGACGATGGCGTCTTCGTACAATTCGCGCGGCTTCGTGCCCGAAGTGCTCGTCAGCGGGGATCGGTTCGCGGTGGTGGCGGACCGAATCGATGCGGGTGCGATCATGGACGCAGAGCGGGTGCCGGACTGGCTTTCGTAGTACCGGTTCAGACACCGGCCCCGATGGGCGAACCCGCCGCCTCGAAATAGCGGGACATCGCAGACAGCGCCGTATCGCTCAGCGCCACGAACGCGCGGCGCCTGTCTACCTGGTCGTCCTCGCGGCGCAGCAGCCCCTGCTGCGTCATCTGCGAAATCCATCGCAGCGCCGTGGTTGGCGGAACCCCGCTCGCGATGCACAGGGATGTGACAGACACGCGGCGCCCCTCCGCATGCGCGGCAGTCAGGTCGAGCAGGATGTCCCACGCCGGATCGGCAAACAGGCTCGCGTCGAAGAACCGCGCGCGCAATTGCCGCTTGCGGATCACCGCACGCACGCGGCGCGGATCGGGCAGAGGTGGCGGCTCCTCTTCATGCCGGTGATCTTTATGCGGGTGCTCGTCACCCGATTGGTCGGGCAGATGTTCGCGCAGGCTACCGCTTGCAGGGGTGCCCGTACCGAAGGCAAAGGCGCTGGCCCCGTCTGCCGGCACGCTGTCACCGGTCAGCCCGTCCAGCCTCTCGGCCAGGGCGCTCACCCGTTCGACCAGCCGCAACACCATCACCCGATCATCCTCGGACAGTTCGCGCACCCGGCGCCCCGCAATCCTCGCGAGGGCCTCACCGAAAGCCACCAGCCGTTCCGAGCGACCCGGCTCGACCAGCAGGGCAGGCTCGCACGCACTCGCCGCCACCATCACAGGCTCGAGCGCGCCGATCCGGGTCGAGACGATCAGCTGCCCGCCCGAACGCGCAATCCGCTGCGCCAGCCGCTCCAGCATGGCGAGCGTGGGCGCATCGGCGGCAGGCGCATCGACCATCACGATGTCGCCCAGCACGCGTGCAGTTCCGTCTTCCATCGCGGCGAGCGGCTCTGCCTGCACCACCCGGAAACCCGCCAACCCGGCATCGTCGAGCATCTGGGTGCGCAGGTAGGTGCGATCGGCAAACAGCGAAATCGCCACCGGCAAACCGGCCGCGTCGCTCACAGGCTCATAGCTTGGTCGGTCGACTGCGCATTCTGCCTGCAACATGATTCGTATTCCCCATTTGTTCTCGCTGTATTCATGAGAACAAATGGGGAATGTGTCAACTGCCTCCGATCCGGAGGAACTTTGCCCGGAAGTCTGCGGGATCAGTCCTCGAACGGATCGCGCACCAGGATCGTATCCTCACGCTCCGGGCTGGTCGAAACCAGCGCCACCGGGCACTCGATCAGTTCCTGGATGCGGCTGATATACTTGATCGCGTTGGCGGGCAGGTCCGCCCAGCTGCGTGCCCCCGCCGTGCTTTCGCTCCAGCCTTCCATCTCTTCGTAGATCGGTTCGCAGCGCGCCTGGCTTGCCGCATGGCTGGGAAGGTAATCGAAGATGCGCCCGTCGAGGCGATAGCCGGTGCAGATCTTCACCGTGTCCATCCCGTCGAGCACGTCGATCTTGGTCAGTGCAATGCCGGTCACGCCCGCTATCGAGCAGGTCTGGCGCACCAGCACCGCATCGAACCAGCCCACGCGCCGCTTGCGCCCGGTGACGACGCCGAACTCGTGGCCGCGCTCGCCCAGCCCCTGCCCGATCTCGTCTTCCAGTTCGGTCGGGAACGGGCCGGAGCCCACCCGCGTGGTGTAGGCCTTGGTAATGCCGAGCACGAAGCCGGTGGCATTGGGGCCGAGGCCCGAACCGCTCGCCGCCGTACCGCTCACCGTGTTAGAACTGGTGACGAAGGGATAGGTGCCGTGATCGACATCGAGCAGCACGCCCTGCGCCCCTTCGAACAGCACGCGCGCGCCCGCCTTGCGCACCTTCTTGAGCCGCTTCCATACCGGCTGTGCGAATTGCAGCACGAAAGGTGCAATCTCTCGCAGCTCGGCAATCAGTGCTTCGCGGTCGATCGGCGGCTCGTCGAAACCGGCGCGCAGCGCATCGTGGTGCGCGCACAGCCGGTCCAGCTGCGGTTCGATTTCGTCGAGATGCGCAAGATCGCACACGCGGATCGCGCGGCGGCCCACCTTGTCTTCATAGGCGGGGCCGATCCCGCGCCCGGTGGTCCCGATCTTGCCGCTGCCTGCCGCTGTTTCGCGCAGGCCATCAAGATCACGGTGGAGCGGCAGGATCAGCGGGCAATTGTCGGCCACGGCGAAGTTGTCCGCCGTGATCGTCACGCCCTGCCCTTCCAGCTTCTCGATCTCGGATTTCAGCGCCCACGGGTCGAGCACCACGCCATTGCCGATCAGCGACAGCGTGCCGGTTACGATGCCCGAAGGCACCAGCGAAATCTTGTAGGTCGTGCCGTCGACCACCAGCGTGTGGCCCGCATTGTGTCCGCCCTGGAAACGCACGACGGCATCGGCACGGCTCGCCAGCCAGTCGACAATCTTGCCCTTGCCCTCGTCGCCCCACTGGGCGCCGATCACGGTTACGTTGGCCAAAGCTCACACTCCTTCGAAAATCTTGCCGCGCCCCGCCCCGACAGAGGCGAAAGCGAGAGGGCCTGACACACCTGACACAGTGTCTTAAGCGTGAAATCCCCGGCCCGGAAAAACACACCGCGCGCAAGCGCGGGCCTATGGCACGCGCGCCACGGGTAGGAAACGCTTTATTGCCGGAAACCGGGACATTTCAGGGGCCGCGTGTGTTGAGAGTGCAAAAGGAGAATTCATGCGCAAAGACTACCCCACCCTCACCCTCAACGATGGCCGCCAGCTTCCGCAACTCGGCTTCGGTACCTGGCAGATCGAGGACGACAAGGCGCCCGAAGCGGTGCGCACCGCAATCGACGTCGGCTACTGGATGATCGACACGGCCGCGATCTACCAGAACGAGCGCGGCGTGGGCGAAGGAATCGGCGACTGGTCGGACATTTTCCTGCAGACGAAGATCTGGAACGAGAGCCAGGGATACGACCGCACCCTGAAAGCAGCGGACAAGTGCCTCGAACGGCTGGGCCGCGACCATGTCGACATGCTGCTGATCCATTGGCCTTGCCCGGACAAGGGCCTGTTCGTGGAGACGTGGAAGGCGCTGATCGAACTGCGCGATGCCGGCAAAGCGAAAAGCATCGGCGTGTCCAACTTCCGCGAGGAAGACCTGAAGCGGATCGTCGAGGAAACGGGTGTGACGCCCGCGCTCAACCAGATCGAACTGCATCCCAGCTTCCAGCAGCGACATCTGCGCAAGGTGCATGATGATATGGGCATCGTGACGCAAAGCTGGTCCCCGCTCGGCCAGGGCGAAGGCCTCTCGCGCGACGCGATCACAAACATCGCCGATGAAACGGGCCAGCCCGCAAGCGCGGTTATCCTTCGGTGGCACCTGCAGCACGGCCTGTGCACGATCCCCAAGGCATCCAGCCGCCCGCATATCGAAGCCAATTTCAAGGCGCTCGATTTCGAGCTGACCGACGATCAGATGGCGAAGATCGATGCACTGGACGATCCCGATGGCCGTATGGGTCCGGAGCCCAGCAAGCTTAACGAGTAGCGCGCGACAATCCGCGACATTGAACGGCTGGACACTGCTTTGCCATGCGGCAAACCTGTGCGCACTTGCTACTCAAAGGAGCCTGCAATGCGCCTGGTCCTGCTCGCGGGGGTCGCCACCCTTTCATCCGTGATCGCTGTCGATGTCGCCAGCGCACGGGACAGGCTGTCGCGCGAATGCCGCCGCGAGGTGGTGCGCCTGTGCGGAATGGATCGATCCAAGATACAGTCCTGCTTTGTCGAGAAACGCGACCGGTTGAGCGGCAAATGCACTGCGCAAGTCTCCGAACTGGTGCGCGAGCGGCTCGGTGAACGGCGGGCCTCCGGGCAGGCCGCCACATCCTCTGCCGGGGCCGAACTGATCGCATACGGCAGCGATCCCCTCCAAAATCTCGATTTCTATGCTGCCTCGGCGAGTAACGCGCCGCTGGTGCTCTTCGTTCATGGCGGCGGCTGGAAACGCGGGGACAAGGGCAATGCCACCGGAGCCTACAAGGCGGGGCATTATACCGGTCTCGGCTATCACTTCGCCTCGACCAATTATCGCCTCGTGCCCAGCGCCACGGTCGAGCAGCAGGCAGCGGATGTCGCCGCCGCGCTGGCCGAACTGCTGCGCCGCGCCGACACCCTCGGGATAGACCGGCAGCGCGTGGTGCTGATGGGGCACAGCGCGGGCGCGCATCTGGTGGCGCTGGTGGGCACGGACCCGCAATATCTCGCCGGTGCGGGGCTCACGTTCGACGATGTGGCAGGGATCATCCCACTCGACGGAGCGGGATACGATGTGCCCTCTCAGATGGGCGAGAACCAGGCCTTGCTCGGCGACACGTATGAACAGGCTTTCGGCACTGATCCAGCGCGTCAGTTGGCGCTTTCACCCACCAGTCACGCTGCGGCGCCCAATGCCCCGGCATTCCTGATCCTGCACGTCGAACGCGCCGATGCGAAGCGGCAGAGCGAAGGCCTTGCGACCGCGCTCAGAAGCGCGGGGACGCCTGTCGAACTGCGCGAGGTAGCCGGACGCGGGCTGCGCGGGCACATGGAAATCAATCGCGAGCTCGGCAAGCCGGATTACGAAGCGACGCCAATCGTGGATGCGTGGCTGAAAACGCACTTTGGCAGCTAGAGCGCAGTAACGTCGCCACCGTCCAGCCGGTGTGTGCAGCCAAGGGCACGTGGGTCTTCATCGTCGGACAGGGCCGCGAGCGTGCGCCAGCCTTCGCTGCGCAAGCGCGTGGCCTCGGCGGGATCGTGGCCCAGCGGCAGGTAGAGCATGTCGCGTGGCTTCCCCGCTTCGAGCAAAGGTAGCGCCTGTCCGAGATAAATCGAGAACCCGGTCGCGGGTTCGTCCGTCCCGCGGATAAGATAGGTTCCGCCGCGTCCCAGAGCGCCGCGGGCATTGGCGGCATAGAGCGTGAATCCGAACCAGCTCTGGTATTCGAAGCCGTGGCGTTCGGTCGGGTCGAGCGTGATCCGCGCGCGGTCGCCCACCGCAGCGGCAATCGCTTCCAGCCCGGCGATCCGGCTGTCGAGCACGCCGCCCGCATCGATCGCACGCAGGCGGTCGAGCGCATCGGGAAACGGCCCGGCGGCATGGATCAGCGGCAGGAAGGCCTCGCCCCCGATGGCCTTCAACCCGCCCGCATCCTTGGTATCGAGTTCGCGGCGCACCGCCTCGGCCTGGTCTTCGGCCAGCGGGAACGGGCCTGCCGCGAGGGTCGAAACAAGATCGGGCAGCGTGAAATCGACCGAGATCGGGCCGACACCGACGGCCTCCAGCGCCTCGATCGCCATACGCACGACCTCGCTCGCCGCCGCGACACTGTCCGCCCCGATCAGCTCCGCGCCGACCTGCAGGCGCTGGCGAACCGGATCGAGCTGGTCGCCAGCGATCCGGGTGACCTCGCCCGCGTAACACAGGCGTAACGGCCTTGGCTGGTCGGCCAGCGCGGTCGCTGCGATACGCCCGATCTGCGGCGTAATGTCGGACCTGAGCGCCAGCGTACGCAGGCTCGCCGGATCGACGAAGCGGAACATCGCGCGCGTCTGCAGCCCGTCCATCCGCTGGCCGAGCGACTTTTCGAACTCGATCAGCGGCGGGCTGACGCGATCATATCCATGCGCGTCCATCGCCTCCAGTGCGGCGCGCATCGCGCGGGTCAGCAGCGCGGATTGATCGGGCAGGTTGTCGGCCAGCCCCTCGGGCAGGAGATCGTCGGTCATGGCTGGCGCGCTAGCAGACAGCGGCGCAACGGCAAGCCATCAGAACGACAACGCCTTCACCGTCCGCACGCCTTCCAGCGCCTCGGCCTCCGCGATCAGTGCATCGTCCACCGGATGGTCGAGGCTCAACAGCAGCACAGCCTCCCCGCCCGCTTGGCGGCGGCCAAGGTTGAACGTGCCGATATTGATGCCCCGATCCCCGAGCAGCGAACCGATCCGTCCGATGAAACCCGGCGCATCGTCGTTGACGACGTAGATCATATGGCCTTCCAGCTCCGCCTCGATTCCGATCCCGAAGATTTCCACCAGCCGTGGCGCTTCCTTGCCGAACAGCGTGCCCGCAACCGAACGGCGACCGGCATCGGTCTCGACACTGACCTTGATCAGCGTCTGGTAGGTGCCTTCCTTGCTGGACCGGATTTCGCGCACCTCGATCCCGCGATCTTTCGCCAGGTACGGCGCGTTGACCATGTTCACAGCTGTCGAATAACGACGCATCAGACCGGCCAGCACCGCCGCGGTAATCGGCTTGGGGTTGAGCTCCGCCGCGTCGCCTTCCAGCTCGATCGCGATCTTGGGCAGGTTGCCGTGTGCCAGCTGCCCGACCAGCGAGCCCAGGCTTTCAGCCAGCTGCATGTAGGGCTTGAGGCGCGGGGCTTCTTCCGCGCTGAGGCTCGGCATGTTGAGCGCGTTGGTCACCGCGCCGGTGAGCAGGAAATCGCTCAGCTGCTCGGCGACCTGCAGCGCGACATTCTCCTGCGCCTCGCGGGTCGAGGCGCCCAGATGCGGCGTGCAGATGAAGCCGGGCTTGCCGAACAGCGGGCTTTCCTTGGCCGGTTCGGTCTGGAACACATCGAGTGCCGCGCCCGCGACATGCCCGCTGTCGAGCGCCTCGGCCAGTGCAGCCTCGTCAATCAACCCGCCGCGCGCGCAATTGACGATCCGCACGCCCTTCTTCGTCTTGGCGAGGTTTTCGGCCGAGAGGATATTGCGCGTCTCATCGGTCAGCGGAGTGTGCAGCGTGATGCAATCCGCACGACGCAGCAGATCGTCGAGCGTCACCTTCTCGATCCCGAGGTCGACCGCACGCTCGTCGGTCAGGAAGGGATCGTATGCGATCACTTTCATGCGCAGGCCCTG
The DNA here is from genome assembly GCF_964222115.1 of Alteriqipengyuania sp. Taxonomy (NCBI): domain Bacteria; kingdom Pseudomonadati; phylum Pseudomonadota; class Alphaproteobacteria; order Sphingomonadales; family Erythrobacteraceae; genus Alteriqipengyuania; species Alteriqipengyuania sp. The sequence continues at coordinate 65,222 of NZ_CAXQBM010000071.1, read as the reverse complement.
CGCACGGCTCGCGACGATCGAGCCGATATTGCCCGCGCCGATCAGGCCGAGCGTCTTGCCCGTCAGCTCGACGCCCATGAAATCGCTCTTGGGCCACTCGCCCGCCTGCGTACGCGTGTTCGCCTGCGGGATCTGCCGCGCGAGCGCCAGCAGCATGGCAATGGCGTGCTCGGCAGTGGTGAGCGAGTTGCCGAAGGGCGTGTTCATCACCACCACGCCGCGCTCGCTGGCGGCGGGAATATCGACATTGTCGACCCCGATCCCGGCGCGGCCGATGACCTTGAGGCTGGTCGCTGCCTCGAGGATTTCGGGCGTCACCTTGGTGGCGGAACGGATGGCGAGGCCGTCATATTCGCCGATGATCGCTTTCAATTCATCGGGCGAAAGGCCGGGCTTTACGTCCACATCGCAGCCGCGCTCTTCGAAAATGCGGGCGGCTTCGGGGCTCATCTTGTCGGAAATCAGGACTTTGGGTTTGGTCATGGATTTACTCCGCACAACGCCGTTCGTGCTGAGCTTGTCGAAGCGCGAACGAGAAAACTGTGCCTCGCTCGCCCTTCGACAGGCTCAGGACGAGCGGGAATGGAAATGAAGGGGGGGCGCTCAGGCCTTCTGCAGCTCGGCGAAGGCCCACTCGATCCACGGCAGCAGGCGCGCGATATCCTCGCTCTCCACCGTGCCGCCGCACCAGATGCGAAGGGACGGCGGCGCGTCGCGATAGCCGTTGAAGTCATAGCCGACGCCTTCGGCTTCCAGCATCTTGTAGATCTTGCCGGGCACTGCAGCCTGCTCGTCTGCCGAGAGACTGTCGAACCACTCGCCCTGGAAGACGAAGCACACGCCGGTATTGGTCCGCTTGGCCGGATCGTCGACCATGTTGCGCACGTAAGGCGTCGCTTCGATCCAGTCGGTCAGAACCTTGGCATTGGCATTGGCGCGCTCGATCATTGCGGGTAGCCCGCCGATCGACTTCGCCCATTCCAGCGCAGCGATGTAATCTTCCGTCGCCAGCAGCGAAGGCGTGTTGATCGTCGCGCCTTCGAAGATCGCGGTGTTGATCTTGCCGCCTTTCTTCAGGCGGAACAGCTTGGGCAGCGGCCAATCGGGATCGTAGCTTTCGATCCGCTCGACCGCCTTAGGGCTGAGGATCAGCATACCGTGCTGCGCTTCGGAGCCCATCACCTTTTGCCAGGAATAGGTCGTCGCATCGAGCTTGGCCCAGTCCATCTCCTGCGCGAAGACGGCGCTGGTTGCGTCGTTGATCGTGACGCCCTTGCGATCCGGCGCCAACCAATCGGTATTGGGGATGCGCGCACCGCTAGTCGTCCCGTTCCAGGTGAACACGACATCGTTTTCCTGCGGGATGGAGGCGAGATCGGGGATTTCGCCATAGGGCGCGTCGAGCACCTGCAGGTCGGGCAGCTTCAGCTGCTTCACCGCATCCTGTATCCACACATTGCCGAAGCTTTCCCACGCGGCGACCGTTGCGGGGCCTGCGCCCAGCATGGTCCACATCGCGCATTCGAGCGCGCCCGTGTCCGATGCGGGCATGATACCGACAAGGTAATCGTCGGGCACGCCCAGCAATTCGCGGCTCAGGTCGATCGCATATTTCAGGCGCGCCTTGCCGACCGAGGAACGGTGCGAACGGCCCAGCGATTCGGTTTTGAGTTTGTCGAGCGACCAGCCGGGAAACTTGGCGGTCGGACCGGACGAAAAGAAAGGGCGCTCAGGCTTGAGCGCGGGTTTGTCAGTCATGTATTCTCTCCTTGCAGAGAGCACGCGCGGCGTTGGGACCGCGTGGCCCACGCGCGGCAATAATGTTGCGCCGCAACAAGTCAACGCGAAACGTCGAACTATCGACAGGGCGGCTGCCTGATCGGTCGGGACGATACGCTCCGGCCCTCGCCAATTCGCGCATCAGCCCCTAAGGGCAGGCGCCATGGACGTTACCGATCTGCGCGTCGCCCTTGTCAGCGGCAACTACAACATGGTCCGCGACGGGCCGACGCAAGCGCTCAACCGGCTGGTCGGCTATGTGCTGGAAAAAGGCGGTGCAGTTCGCATTTTTGCGCCCACGGTCGACAATCCGCAGGTCGATGCAGTGGGTGATCTGGTCTCGATCCCTTCCATCGCCATTCCCGGCCGTTCGGAATACCGCGTGCCGCTGGGCCTGGTCGGCGAGGCGAAGGAGAAATTCGAGGAATTCCAGCCCAATCTGATCCATGTGGCCAGCCCCGATCGGGCATCGCGCCAAGCAGTCGACTGGGCGCGCAAGCATAACGTCCCCGTGCTCGGCTCGGTCCACACCCGGTTCGAGACCTACCCGCGCTATTACAAGCTCGGCTTCCTGGAGCCTGCGGTCGAGGCATGGCTGCGCGCCATGTATCGCAAATGCAGCGCGCTGGTCGCCCCGTCCGAAGGCATGATCGACGTGCTCAAGGCGCAGCGGATGAACGACGACATCGGCACATGGACGCGCGGGATCGACCGCAGCGTGTTCCACCCCGGTGCCCGCGACATGGCATGGCGGCGCGAACAGGGCATCGGCGACGAAGAGGTCGTGATCTCCTTCCTCGGGCGGCTGGTGATGGAAAAGGGGCTCGATATCTTTGCCGACACGATCATCGAACTGCGCAAGCGGCAGGTGCCGCATCGCGTGATGGTGATCGGTGACGGGCCGGCCCGCGGATGGTTCGAGAAAGCGCTGCCCGGCGGCATTTTCGTAGGGCTGCAGGCGGGCAAGGATCTGGGCCGTGCGGTTGCCAGCGCGGACGTGTTCTTCAACCCTTCCATCACCGAAACCTTCGGCAACGTGACGCTGGAGCACATGGCCTGCGCGATCCCCGTGGTTGCGGCGAACGCGACCGGCAGTTCCAGCCTGGTCGCCGATGGCGAAACGGGCGTGCTGGTGACACCGGGCGATGTGCAGGGATTTGCGGATGCGCTGGCGCCCTATTGCACCGATGTGGATTTGCGCGCGCGCCACGGCGCGGCAGGGCTGGAACGCAGCCAGCCCTACACGTGGGAAGCGATCAACGCCTCGATGGTCGATACCTACCTGCGGCTCGCCAACGCCCCGAAGGAGAATGGCGGGCCGCAGGCAGGATAATTCGCGCTAGCGCAGCACGCCCTTCGCTTTCATGCTGATCGCGTAGATCAGCAGGAACGTCGCGATGCTCCACAGCACGTAAGGGAACCATGCGGGCTGGATTTCCGCCAGTTCGGGCGGCAGCGTGGTCTGCGTTTCGTAATAGGTCGTCACCGCGATCCCCAGCAGGGAGAGGCCGAACGCCCAGACTGCAAGACCACTACGGGCAAGCAGCAGGATCGACCCGATGAATGCGCCGATGGTGCCAAGCGCCCAGCCGCCATGCGCCCACATGGGGAATGACTCGAGATAGGCGATCCCCGCCTCGGGATACTGCATAGCCTCGAACCACCAATCGGCCCGCAGGCTAGTGAATGTGTAATCGGCAGCTCCGATTGCATTCCACAAGAGCGAAAGCACCCCGACAACCCACAGGTGCCAGGGTGTTTGCTGATTGAGATAGCCATCCATTTTTATATCCCCCAAACCTCACGACCCGGGCGCGAGAATACACCTGCGCACCCGGATCGCAAATGAGGGGGCTCAGAGCCGCTCTATGCGCCGTGCAAGCTCGTCGATCAGATCGACCGCCTTGTCCTTGCGCTCGCCGGTCATATCGCCGTTGGCGGCGCGATTGGCGATCACCGTCGCCAGGTTGCCGAGGGCGCGCAACAGGTCCGACTTGCGCATTGGCTTGACCCGCTCGGCCTGCCGGCCGAGGCGCTGCATCAGCCGCTCGACCTCGTCGGCATTGTCCTCCAGCTCCTGCGATCCCTCGGCGGTGGCCCGAAATGCCTTGCGGCTCTCGTTGCTCTCGACCGGTTCGATCAGGCCTTCGTCCTCCAGCAGCGCGAGCGTGGGATAGATCACGCCGGGGCTCGGCGCATATTCGCCGCCGGTCAGATCCTCGATCTCCTTGATCAGTTCGTAGCCGTGGCGCGGGGTTTCGGCGATCAGCGAGAGCAGCACCAGCCGTAGCTCGCCGGGGCCGAACATGCGCTTGCGGCGCCGGTGATGATGGTGCCGGTGGCGGTGCCCGCCTGCGTCATGCACGCCGCCCATCTTCCATTTCGCCCGGCCCTTCCCCCGGCCGCCACCGAACGGGCCGTTCTCCCCGAAAGGCCCGTTGTCACCGAAAGGACCGTCCGGCCCAAAGGGGCCGTTGCGACCGAAGGGGCCATCCGGTCCGAAAACGCCATCGCGCCCGAAAATCGCTTCGGCAGAGAACCCGTCGTACTGCCGCTGGCCGCGCGGAGTATCGCCTTCGTCGATCCCGTCCTCGATTTCTGCCTCGAAGGCCTCACCTTCCATACGCTCGGATTCGCGCCCTTCTGTCGGCTCGTCGTTCTCGGGTTGTTGCTTGTCGTCCACCTTAAATCTCCTGCATTACGATAGGTCTAAGATATATCTTAGATAGGTCGTTACAAGAGTTCGGAGCGGCTTCCCGATGAAGTGCTTATGCGGTCCGACGAGCGCACGACCAGCCTGCTAGCTCGATCCGATGGAGAATTACTCGCCAGAAGCTTCGCGCTCGCGATACCATTGCGCCAGCACCTCGAACGCCTGCTTGCGCTCGCCCGTCTCGCTCACCAGCCCCTTGCGGTTCCAGCCGTCCTGGATCACCGGGCGCTGGCGCCGGGGGGAGCGAAAGTCCTTGAGGATCCACGGGCTGATCCCCGCGAAATTGGGGATTTGCGCCAGCATCGCCAGCGTCTGGCGGTAGTATTCTGCTTGGTATTCCTCGGAAAACTTGGTCGGCAGATCGGGCTCGTGCCGCCCAGCCGTTGCCCCCGCCCCGACCTCGGAGAACAGCAGCGGCTTGTCCTGCGGCACGTCCCATTCGATGGCCGGGAGGTCCGCCAGCCGGTCGGGCCCATACCAACCATTATAGGCGTTGATCGCCATCACATCGAGCGCGCCTGCCAGTGGGTCGTCCATCACCATCACCGGATGATCGCCCTCGCGGTCCTGCCCGGTCAGCAGGGCGGCGGTGACGAGGCGATGCGGATCGAGCTCGCGCACATCGGCCACCAGCTTGCGCATGAAGGTGTTGCGCGCATCCGACAGCGGAGTCTCGTTGCCGACGCTCCACAAAGCGATGGAGGCACGGTTGCGATCGCGCAGGATATTCTCTGCCAGCATGCGCCGCGCCTTATCCAGCGCGACGGGATCGTCGAACGCGATCCGCCAATAGACCGGGATTTCGCTCCACACGATCAGGCCCATCTCGTCCGCTGCACGCAGCATTGCCTCGCCGTGCGGATAATGCGCCAGCCGAACGAAATTGGCGTCCAGCCCGTCCTTCGCGAGCGACAGCAATTCTCGCGCAGCCTCGGGCGTGATCCGCCGCGCCGGGTCTGCGCCCAGCTCTTCCTCGTGCACGCTAATCCCGCGCAGGAAGACGGGCTCTCCGTTCAGCAGGATGCGCGGCCCGTCGGTGGCGATGGTGCGAAAACCGATCCGGTCGAACCAGACGTCCTCGCCTGCCTCGATCACGACATTGTAGAGCTTCGGATTACCGGGCGACCACAGCGACAGCTCCGCTGGTTTGGGAATGACGATCCGTGCCCTGCCCTGCGCATCGGTGGTCGCGAACCGTTCCGCATCGATTTCCCCGATCAGCAGCCGCACTGTGCGGCCTGCCGCCTCGGGGCCGTCGAGCGCGATATCGGCCACGATACTCCCGTCATCGGCCAGTCGCACCCACGCATCGTCGACGAAGGTTTCGGGCACGCCGATCAGATGGACCGAGCGGGTGATGCCGCCATAGGTTTCCCAATCGGTGACCGGCGGCGGGATGGAGAGCCCGTCGCGCTGTGAATCCACGCCCACGACCAGCCGGTTGCCCTCTGGCCGCAGCTTGCCCGTCACCTCGAAGGCGAAGGGGGTGAAACCGCCTTCGTGCGCGCCCAGCAACTTGCCGTTGAGCCAGACTTCGGCGTGATAGTTCACCGCGCCGAAGCGCAGGAATTGCCGCTCCCCCGGTGCAGGCTCCGCATCGAACCGCTTCTGGTACCAGACCAGCCCTTCATAGTGGCGCATCTCGAGCGCGTGGCCCGTCCAGCTCTCCGGCAATCGCGCCTTGGGCGAGCCGTCCATGTCGTATTCGTACAGCGCAATTGGATCGCCAGCTGTGCGCGCGGTGACATCGGTATCGTCGTAGCGGCGATGCCCCTCCCCCGCCGGACCGCCGTGGAAACCGGCCGCACCATCGCGATAAGGATCGATCGAGTAGGTCCACTCACCGTCGAGCGATTGCCCATCGCGCAGGTCCGCCGCCGCGAGCACCGGCCCGTCCGGCATCACCTGCGCCATCGCAGGCCCGGCCAGTGCGACCATGATGGCCGCGATCCAGCGCACGAAAATCCGCATCGACATCCTCAATCCCCTTTTGTGGCAGTCTGGCAGTCGCCCCGGCACAGTCAATCGCCACGACCTGCGCTATGGGTGGGAAATGCGCAGGACCTGTCCTATCTCGGCGCGATGGCAGACCTGTTCGGCGACGATCCCCTCCCCACCAGCACGCCCGACGCACCGCGCGAAGATGCGCCGCTGGCCGACCGGCTGCGCCCGCGCACTCTCGACGAGGTTGTCGGGCAGCAGCACCTGACCGGGGCCGAGGGTTCGATCGGGCGGATGGTCGCTGCGGGCAGGCTTTCCAGCATGATCCTGTGGGGCCCGCCCGGTACGGGTAAGACGACTATTGCGCGCCTGCTCGCAGACAGCGTGGGCATGCGATACGCGGCAGTCAGCGCGGTGTTCAGCGGGGTCGCCGACCTCAAGAAGGTCTTCGCCGAGGCAGACAGGGCCGCGAAGGCAGGGCAGAAGACGCTGCTCTTCGTGGACGAGATCCACCGTTTCAACCGCGCGCAGCAGGACGGCTTCCTGCCCTTCGTCGAACGCGGCACGGTGACGCTGGTCGGCGCGACGACCGAGAACCCCAGCTTTGCCCTAAACGCCGCTCTCTTGAGCCGCGCCCAGGTGCTGATCCTCGAACGGCTGGGGCACGAAGCGCTGGGCGAACTGCTCACGCGTGCCGAAGAGCTCGAACGCGCCCTTCCCCTGACCGACGACGCGCGCGCCGCGCTGATCGCTTCGGCAGACGGAGATGGTCGCTTCCTGCTCAACCAGGCGGAAACACTGTATAATGCGGGGCTGGCCGAGCCGCTCGACCCGGCGGAGCTCAGCAGCTTCCTGCAACGCCGCGTGGCGGTGTACGACAAGGATCGCGACGGGCACTACAACCTGATCTCCGCGCTGCACAAATCGGTCCGTGGAAGCGACCCGGATGCCGCGCTCTATTACCTCGCCCGGATGCTGACTGCGGGCGAGGAGCCACGCTATCTCGCGCGGCGGCTGGTGCGCATGGCGGTGGAGGATATCGGCATGGCCGATCCTGCCGCGCTGACCCAGTGCATTGCTGCACGTGATGCCTACGAATTTCTCGGCAGCCCCGAGGGCGAACTCGCGCTGGCACAGGCGTGCCTCTATCTCGCGACCGCACCCAAATCGAACGCCGCCTATGCCGCGCACAAGGCCGCCACCAGGGCTGCGAAGGAAACCGGCAGCCTTTCACCGCCCAAGAACATCCTCAATGCGCCGACCAAGCTGATGAAAGATATCGGCTATGGCGAGGGCTATTCCTACGATCACGCGAAGGAAGACGCGTTTTCGGGCGACAATTACTGGCCTGAAGAGATGGAACCGCAGAGCTTCTACGAGCCGACAGGGCGCGGGTTCGAGAAGCGCGTGGCGGAGCGGCTGGAATACTGGAACGCGCGGCGCAAAGGACGGCCATGAGCCGTTTCTCCCATTTCCTCGCGATCGACTGGTCGGGCGCGAAGGGTGCACGGCAAAAAGGCATTGCGCTTGCTCTGGCCGACGCTGCGGGAGGCCCGCCGGTGCTGGTCGAGTGCGGAAAGGCTTGGTCGCGCACCGAAGTGCTGGCCATCCTGCGCGAAGACCTGCCGCGCGATACGCTGGTCGGCATGGATCTCGGCATTGCATTGCCCTTCGTCGATTGCGGCTCGTTCTTCCCCGGCTGGGGTGGCTCTCCCCCCGATGCGCGCGCGCTGTGGGCGCTGGTCGACAATCTGTGCACAAACGATCCGCACCTCGAAGCAGGGGGACTGCTTCGACACCCCGAGCTGGCGCGCTATTTCCGGCATGGGCGAAGCACGGAAGGCGACCGCTTCCATGCGCCCGATGCCGCCAGCAGAGAGGGCCGCTTCCGCATCGCCGAGCAGGCCCAGCGCACAATGGGGTGCCGTCCGGTCTCCAACTTCAACCTCGTCGGGGCGGCGCAGGTCGGCAAATCGAGCCTCACCGGCATGCGCCTGCTCCACCGGCTGGAAGGCGCGCTGCCCGTGTGGCCGGTCGACCCGCTGCCGGGCGCCGGATCGGTGCTGGTCGAAATCTACACCGCGCTCGCGTCGCTGGAGGCGCTGCCCGCCCATCGCGGGCGCAAGATCAGGGATTATGCACTGCTCAACGAAGCGCTCGCCGCACTCGGATCGCCGCCCGTTGCAGGCACCGGCCCGCTGGACGACCACAGCTCCGACGCGCTGCTCACCGCCGCATGGCTGCGCCACGTGGGAGAGAACGCCGCCCTGTGGAGTCCGAGCGGGCTGACGCGGGACATTGCACGCACCGAAGGCTGGACCTTCGGGGCGCGCTGAGCGATCAGGCCGGTATCGCGGGCAGATCGCCGCCCAGCCGTTCGAGCGTTTCGAGATTACGCTGCTCGGTCTGGCCGGGGATCAGGAAGGCATCGACCAGCCACCACACGCCCAGCACGATCCAGCCGAGGAAGAACGGAATCCACCCCAGCAGCAGCAGGGTCAACTGGATTGCGCCGCTGCCGACATGGCCGAGATAGAAGCGGTGTGCACCGAAGGAGCCCAGGAATAACCAGAGGATATACGCCGCAGCGACCGACTTCTTCTGTGCATCATATTGCAGTTGCGTGCGGAGATTCTGGTCCATTTCCCGTTCCTTATTTTACCTGCCCTGCTTACCACGAAACTGCGATTTCGACAAAGACAACCGGGGCGGGTTGCATCCGTCTATCAATGGCAGGAATGCACGTTCGGGGCTTGCCGCGCGGAAGATTTTGCCGCAAGGCGCGCGGCGGCTGGCAGGCCGGTTTAGCTCAGCTGGTAGAGCAGCGGTTTTGTAAACCGAAGGTCGGGGGTTCGAGTCCCTCAACCGGCACCACTTTTTCTCTCACGACAACTCGCTGCGCTCATGTCTCCGGGGGCGGTTCAGCGAATGATCGACTGGATTTGTCAGCTTCACCCGCGCCCGCGATAATTCTGGACGCCCTGTTCGGGCACCCACAGCCCATCGGGCACGGGGCCGCTCTGCCAGAACACATCGATCGGGATGCCGCCGCGCGGGTACCAGTAGCCACCGATGCGGAGCCATTGCGGCTTCATCTCGTCGCACAGGCGCTGTCCGATGCCGACCGTCACATCCTCATGGAAACCGCAATGATTACGGAAGCTTGCGAGGAACAGCTTCAGGCTCTTCGATTCCACGATCGTGTCACCGGGCGCATAGTCGATCACCAGGTGCGCAAAGTCCGGCTGGCCGGTGACGGGGCACAGGGAAGTAAACTCAGGCGCCGAGAAACGCACCATGTACAAAGTGCCCGTGCGCGGGTTGGCCACGTAATCGAGCTCTGCCTCTTCGGGCGAGGCCGGAAGCGGACTGGACTGGCCCAGGAAGCGCGGGCCGGACGTTTCAGTGGGTGTGTCGCTCATGCCGCGTCTGTGCCTTCATCGCACGCGGGGCACAAGCGAGCCTTTGCGCATTTGCGATTCACGCACTATTCAGCGGCAGTCTGTCCGAACACCGGACTGGATCGTACACCCCCACCCATAATCGCCGTTAGACACACCAATGCGAACGCCCCCCTTGCCTCAAGTGGCCGCCTGTATGCTGCTCTTGCTCGGCACAACAGCATTGTCCGCACAGCCCGTCACAACCTTCCAGTTGCCTCCCGACCCGGAAGAAGCGTCACGTCCGCAGGCGCAGGGTCCGACCGACACCGAAGGTGAAAACCGCGCTGCGCCCCGCGTCATCGGCGCACCCGCGCCGACACCGGCTCCGGCCGAACGCACCGCACCTACGCAGGCGAACCCGCGCAGTACGCCCGCCCCTGCGCCATCGACAGATGCGGCCTCGCCGCGCACGAGCGGCCCTTCGCTGCCCGCGAGCGACCGTTCGGTGTCGACCCGCGAAGTCCTGACCGAACAGCAACGGCCGGCGGTGCGACCTTCCGTTCCCCAGCCGGTTCGCGACACCGGCACCCAGTCGGAACAGGTGGATGAAACCTCTGCAAGCGGCGCAGGAGAAACTCTCTCGGCAGCTGCTTCCACAACAGAGCGGCAACCAAACCTCGAAGCGACGCAACCGCCGGGATCATCATCTCTTGCGTCGGACACGGATGGCCTGCCGTGGACATGGATCGCGGCTCTGGCCGCTGCGATCCTCGCACTGCTCGCCTTGGCATTCGCCATGCTCCGGCGCCGGAGCACAGGCTCCGGGCAGCGCACCACTGACGTCGCCGACCTGTCTGGTGCGCCACTGCGCGAGGTCAAAGATCACAGCTACCTGACGCAGCCCGACGCAGGCTCGCTCGAAATCGAAGCTTATGCCGTCACGCTCAGCCGCAGTGTGATGAATGCGACGATTTCATACCGCCTCACCATGCTCAACCAGGGACGCGAACCGATCTCGCTGATCCAGGTCAATGGCGATGTGACGACGGCGCATGGCCGAATTCCCGCCGCGCAGCAGATCGCCGATGTCGATCACAGCTTCCCCGAACTGCACACGCTCTCCCGCCTCGAACCCGGTCAGCGATCGACCATGCGCGGCGAGTTGCGCCTGCCTCTGCGTGAGGTGCGTGCACTGCGGCAGGGCAATGTGCCCGTCTTCGTGCCCCTGCTTCGCCTGACCGTGCGCGCGGCCAATCTGGCGCCGCGGGCCTACACCTACGTGATCGGCTCCAAGAACCTGCAGAAGGGTGCGCGCCCCAACCCGTTCCGCCTCGACGAGCCGCCGCGAAGTTACGCCCAGCTGACCACGCGCGCGGTCGCCTGACAACTCGACAAGGCGGTGTGCGGGGGGCTATCCGCATCGGGCAATGGACATGCTCGTTTCGACAGAATGGCTTGGCGGAGAATTGGACGCGCCCGACCTCGCGGTGCTCGATGCCTCGCTCCATCTCCCGATGGCAAAGCGTGATCCGCGCGCCGAGTTCGAGGAGGCGCATATTCCGGGCGCACGCTTCCTCGATCTGGCCGGCCTGCATGATCCGCACTCTGCGCTTCCGGGCAAGGTCCCCGACGGCGAACGGATCGCGCAATGGCTGGGCGAACGTGGGATCGGGCCGCAAACCCGCATCGTCCTTTACGACGATTCGATGTTGCGCAGCGCTGCGCGCGCATGGGTGCTGTTGGACCTTGCGGGCCTCGCCAATATCGCGGTGCTCGATGGCGGATTCGAGAAGTGGAAAGCGGAGGATCGCGCGGTTGAGAGCGGCATGCCCAGCATGACCCCCGTCATGCGTCCACCCACCACTGTCCGCATCACCGATATTCGCGACAAGGCGGCGATGCTGGCCAATCTCGACATCAATGCCGAGCAGGTTGTCGATGCGCGCGATGCTGCACGCTTTACCGGCGCGCAGGAAGACACTGTTCACGGTCTGCCCGGCGGCCACATCCCGGGTTCGCGGCACCTGTTTTTCCGCGATTTACTGCGCGAGGACGGCACGTTTCGCGAGGCGGAGGATCTGCGCGCCCTTTTCACCGATGCAGGGCTCGACCGGGATCGACCGGTCATCGCAACATGCGGTAGCGGGCTGTCCGCCTCGGTACTGCTGTTTGCGATGCGGCTGATCGGTGCACAGCGCACCGCGCTGTATGATGGAAGCTGGGCTGAATGGGGTGCCGACCCGCACACGCCCAAGGAAACTGGCCAGAATACAGGAGAGTCACGCTGAGCAAGTCCGACAAGCATTCCGGCGAGAACCTAGGCCCCCAGACCCGCGCAGCTCTTGCCGGGCGACGCCGGGAATGGACCGGCCGCGTGGTCAATCCGCCGATCTGGCGCGGCAGTACGCATCTCTACGACACCGAGGGCGAGCGTCAGGAATGCCTCAAGCATAATGAGGACGGGCGGTTCCACTACGGGCGACGCGGAGGGCCCACTCAATGGGCACTGGCCGAAGCGCTGACCGAGATGGAACCCGGTGCGCACGGGACCATGCTTTACCCCAGCGGTACCGCCGCGCTCGCAGGCGCGCTGATGAGCGCTCTGGAACCGGGCGATGCGCTGCTGGTGCAGGACAATGTCTACGAACCGACGCGCGCGATCGCCTCGAACCTGCTGAAGCGTTGGGGTGTCGAAGCGCGCTATTTCGATCCCGACGATGTCGAGAGCTACTCCGCCGCCTTCGATGACCGCGTAAAGGCGGTGATGCTGGAAGTGCCCGGAAGCCTCACCATGGAAGTGTGCGACGTGCCGCGCCTTGCGGCCATCGCCCGCGAACAGGGCGCGACCGTGCTTGTCGACAATACGTGGGCCACCGGGCTTGGGTTCGCGGCGCTGGAGCATGGGTGCGACATCACCATCACCAGCCTTACCAAGCATGCAAGCGGCCATTCGGACGTGCTGATGGGCGCTGCGAGCGCAGGCAAGGCGCACTACGCAAGGTTGCGCCACACCGCACAGCTGCTCGGCCAGCATGTCTCGCCCGACGATGCCGCACTGGTCTCGCGCGGGCTTCGTACAATGCCGCTGCGGTTGACACGTACCGCACAGACCGGCTTGCAGGTGGCCCAGTGGCTCCGTGACCGGCCGGAGGTGGCTCACGTGCTCCATCCTATGCTCGAGGGCTCGCCCGGCCACGAATACTGGGCACGCGATTTCACCGGCGGCTGCGGCTTGTTCAGCTTCGTGTTCGCAGGCCACACCGATGCCCAGCGGTCCGCCTTCGTCGATGCCCTGCAATTATTCGGTATCGGCTATAGCTGGGGCGGGTTCGAGAGCCTTGCCCTGCCCTTCGATCCGCCGCGCATCAGGTCGGCCAGCGCATGGCCAAGGCAGGGCTGGCGCGAGGAAGACCGGCTGGGCGTCCGCCTCGCCATTGGGCTGGAAGATGCGGAAGACCTGATCGCCGACCTTGACCGCGCCTTCGCGGCGATCAAGCATACGTGATGGCTAGTTCTTCCATCGGCCCCAATTCGGCGACCCAAGCGGTGCTCGACCCGCAGGGGCAAGACGGCAGCACGACCGAAGGCGACGAGGGTGTCCTGCAGGCGGGCGACACCGTTGTGCTGCAGCCTGCACCGGGCGATGGCGAAGAGCTGGCCACGACCGCCACCGCGCCAGCCGAACCGGCAACCGATTCCGTCAAGGCCGCCGACGAGCTGAAAGACGCGGTCGGCGAACAGAGCCAGACCGTCGGATCCGTGATCGAAAGGCTGGACGCCATGGCGATCCAGGTCGGCTCGATGGACATTTCCGTGTGGGACGGGATCGTGTTCCTTGCGGTCGTGTTCGGCGTGTTCGCATTCGCGTTCTTCGGCAGCAAGCTGGCCCATCTGGGGCTGGCGCGCGTCACCCGGCTCGACCAGACGCGCCGCCTGCTGGCGGAGAAGATCATCACCATCGTCGTATGGGGCATGGCCTTCTTCATCGGGATCGACCTGCTGGGGATCGACCTGACTGCGCTGGCGGTGTTTTCCGGCGCGTTCGGCCTTGCCATCGGCTTTGGCCTGCAAAAGACCTTCGGAAACCTGATCGCCGGGATCATCCTGCTGATGGACAAGTCGATCAAGCCGGGCGACGTGATCGCGGTGGCCGACCAGGCTGGCAACGAGACTTTCGGGCAAATCCAGAAGATCGGTATCCGCGCGGTGTCCATCACCACGCGCGACCAGAAGGAATACCTGATTCCGAACGAGAACCTGATGATCAATCAGGTCGAAAACTGGTCGTACTCATCGCGCAACGTGCGCATGCAGGTGCCGGTTGGAGTGTCGTATCATTCGGATATCGACCGGGCGGAGGAGCTGATGCTGGAAGCCGCGATGTCGTGCGACCGGGTGCTCAAATCGCCCCCGCCGACCGTCTGGCTGGACGGGTATGGCGACAGTTCGGTCAACTTCATCATCCACGTGTGGATTACCGACCCGGAAGCGGGGATCGGCAATGTGAAGAGCGAGGTGCTCAAGAGGCTGTGGCACCTCTTCCGCGACAACGACGTGGAAATCCCCTTCCCGCAGCGCGACATCAACCTGCGCAGCAATGAAGGGCTCGACCAGCTGATCGCCGCGCTCGAACAGAAGCGGGCGACGAAAAGCCGGACGCCAAAGGGCTCTGAAGACTAGAGCATTCCGGCTTCGCGATACCATTGCGCCGTTTCGCGCAGGCCTTCGCGCGTCAGGATTTGCGGGCGCCAGATTTCGGACGGCACGGCGCGTTCCGGCGCGACCGTCCAGTCCTTATGCGCAAGGTACCCGGCACGGTCTTTCGTGAGCCGCGCATTGCGTCCCCGCGCTTTTTCGTCTGCCGCCGCTGCCGCTTTCAGCGCCAGCCCCGGCAGCGGAACCACGCGGACGTTGCGGCCGACTGCCGTGCCGATGCTGCGCGCGAGATCGGCGTGCGACCAGCCGCCAGCGCGTGCATCGTCGGGTTCGAAGATTTCGTGCGTGATCCCTTCGCCGCCCTCACGCAGGGCCAGCAGCAGCCGCGCGAGGTCGCGCACATGGATCAGCGAACTGCGACCTCCCATCGGCACCGGCAACACGCCCTTTCTCGCCGCACGAAACATCTCAAGATAATCCGTATCGCGCGGTCCGTAGACGCCGGGCGGGCGCACGATCGTCCAGTCCAGACCGCTCGCGGCGACAATTGTCTCGGCGCGACGCTTAGACAGCCCGTAGGCCGAAAGATCGGGTTCGCGCGCGGCCAGCGAGGAGACGAAGACCATTCGCTTCGCCCCCGCGCGCACCGCCGCTTCCACAACGTTGAGCGTGCCGGTGACGTTGACGATCTCGAAATGGTCGGTGTTCACCGCGCGGGTGAGCCCGGCAATGTGGATTACGCATTCCGCGTCGGCGACCAGATGCGCGAGGGCGAAGGGCTCGTTCAGGCTGCCTTCGACCCAGCGGAAGCCGCGCTTGTCCTTGGGCACGTTGCGCGCCAGCACGCGAACGCGCTCGCCCGAGCCCTCCAGCAGGTCCAGCACCGCCTGCCCGACAAATCCGGTCCCGCCGGTCAGCGCGAGGGTCATGAGCGCGAAATCCCGCTGCGAATGGTCAGATCGGCGACCATGTGCCGTCGCCTTCCTCTTCGCTATCTGAGGGATCGCTCTCTTCGGGTGCCCCTCCGCCGCTCTCGCTCTCGAGCGTGGTCACCTCCGGCAAGTAGCCGAGCACCGCATCGAGCAGCGCCTCAACCCCCGCCCCGGTCGCGCCGGAGACGGGATAGACTGCGTCCGCTCCGGCCGCCTTCAGCTCTTCACCGAAAGCATCGGCCAGTTCGCCATCGGCAAGGTCCAGCTTGTTGAGCGCGACAATGCGCGGCTTGTCTTCCAGCCCCGCCCCGTAAGCCTCAAGCTCCGACTCTACCGTGCGCATCGCATCGGCAGGATCGTCACCCGCGATATCGATCAGGTGGATCAGCACGCGGCAACGTTCGATATGGCCCAGGAAGCGATCGCCGATCCCGGCGCCTTCTGCAGCGCCTTCGATAAGGCCCGGAATGTCTGCCAGCACGAAGTCGCGGCCCTTGTGCCGCACGACGCCCAGCTTGGGCACCAGCGTGGTGAAGGCATAATCGCCCACCTTGGCGCGCGCATTGGAAACCTGGTTGATGAATGTCGATTTGCCCGCGTTGGGCAGGCCGACAAGGCCTACGTCGGCGAGCAGCTTCAACCGCAGCCAGACCCACATTTCCTCGCCCGGCTCGCCCGGCTGGTGCTGGCGCGGGGCGCGGTTGGTGCTCGACTTGTAGCTGGCATTGCCGCGGCCACCCATGCCGCCTTCGAGCAAGGTGATCCGCTGGCCCACCTTTGTGAAATCCGCGAGGATTTCTTCCTTGTCTTCCGACAGGACCTGCGTGCCCACCGGCACCTTCACGATCAAGTCGTCGGCGCCCTTGCCCGTACGATCGCGGCCCATACCGTGTCCGCCGCGCGCGGCCTTGAAATGCTGCGCGTAGCGAAAATCGATCAACGTATTGAGCCCGGCCACGGCCTCGAACACGATATCGCCTCCGCGCCCGCCATTGCCGCCATCGGGCCCGCCATATTCGATATACTTCTCGCGCCGAAAGCTGACGGCCCCGGGGCCGCCCGCACCGGACTTCAGGAATATCTTGGCTTGATCGAGAAAATGCATTGCGCGGCAGGTAAGCTGAATTTGAGGGGAATGCTAGGCATTCGCCTTCGCGCATCGAACCGGAAGTTCCCTCACCTGGTGGAGCCGAGCGGGATCGAACCGCTGACCTCGTCATTGCGAACGACGCGCTCTCCCAACTGAGCTACGGCCCCGTTCAGGTGTGGGCTGCGTAGATAGACGCGATGCGTCTCTGCGCAAGAGCGCGCCCAAATAGCGGGTGCGCCAGACAACGCAAGGCCTTTCGGCCCGCGACGTGTTTCCTACGGCGAAGGATCGGACGCGGGCGGGCCCTGCACCTCTGCCTGCGTCGTGTTTGCTGCCGTTTCGGGCAGCACGATCACCGGCGCATCCTCGCTCGGCTCGCCATTGTCGGGGCCCACCGCGGTGCTGGGGATCACGTCGATGGTTTCCGATTCCTGCGGCACGGCCACCGGGTCCGGCTGCGTCCCCAGATCGAGCGTGACGGTCTGCGTGCCGGCTCCGGAACTTACCGGAGCATTCAGCAGGACAACGCCATCGTCTTCGCTGGAGGTCGTCTCAGCGCCTGCCACCTGCGTGGCCGGCCCATAGCTGGGGTAGAGCCCGGCAGGCTTGCCATACAGACGATCCCAGGTCGCCAGGTTGGTCTGATAGCGTTCGAACGCACGGAAGAAATCTTCGAACACACCTTCGAACCGCATTAGTGCGCGTGCCGAAAAGCTTTCCAGGTCGGCGGGCGCGACGAGCACCGATTCATTGCTCAGCTCCAGCGCAGCATCGCAGAACGATGCCTTGGCGGGCGGCAAGGTAAAGTAGTTGTAGACCTTGGTCATGTACGAATCCATTTCCGCACGGCCCGTCTTGCGGTCGCCGTAACGTTCGCGGAATTCGGCCTCGACCTTGTCGTTCGCCTTATCGAGCTGCTTGTCGAAATTGGTCAGGAACAGCTTGTAATTGTCCAGAATCCCCGCGTGCTCGGCTGACAGGCAGTTGAGCGCCGCGACGTTCAGCGCGGAACGCACGTTCCATGTGGTCTGCGCAGGCGTGATGTAGGCGTTGATCGTCTGCCGCACGCCATCGGGGGCGATTTGCGGCACGACCATGAACGCGCTGGCACCCAGCGGCGGGATCGGGCGTGCGGGGATCGGCGGCGGGGGCGGCGGCGGAGGCGGAGGGGGCGGTGGAGGCGCGACCGGCGTTGCGCAAGCGGCCAGCAGGCCCAGTGCGCCCGACAGAACGGTAATGCGTAGCGGCGACTTCAAGTCGGCGGACATAATCGAAAGGCTCCCATCGCAGGCATCTCGTGTGTATCGGGGGAAACGCACGGTGCCATCAATCCCGTGGGACGACACTAACGCATGAAATGTGAATAGAAAATGCCCGAGGCGATGGATTTCGCCCCGGGCATCTCATTTTGCGACCGTTTGATCGGCAGTGTTAATCGCGTGCAACACCCATGAAGCGCAGCAGGAAGAGGAACATGTTGATGAAGTCGAGATAGAGGCTCAGCGCCCCCAGAATGATCGACTTGCTTTCCCAGCTGGTACCACGCAGGCGCTGGTAGTCGTTCTTGAGCCGCTGCGTGTCGTAGGCGGTGAGGCCAGCGAAGATCAGCACGCCGAGGATGCTTACTGCCAGTTCGAGCGCTGCGGACTGCAGGAAGATATTGATGACCATCGCGATCAGGATGCCGATGACACCCATGATCAGGAAGCTGCCCCAACCGCTGAGATCCTTCTTGGTCGTGTAGCCGAACAGGCTCAGCCCCGCGAAGGCGCCGGCGGTCGCAAAGAACGTCGCTGCGATCGAACCGCCCGTATAGACGAGGAAAATCGTCGAGAGCGAAAGCCCCATCAGCGTCGCAAAACCCCAGAACATTATCTGCAGGGTCAGCGCGCTGAACTTCTGCGCCCCGAAGCTCATCGCGAAGACGATGGCCAGCGGCGACAGGGCCACGATCCACATCAGCGGGCCTGACGCGAAGGTATAGGCAAGGCCCGATTGCGCGGTCAGCAGTGCGACAATGCCCGTCAGCAGCACGCCCGAGGTCATGTAGTTGTAAATCGAGAGCATGTACTTGCGCAGACCCGCATCGAAGGTCGTGCGCGAGGCGACATCACCCCCGGCGCGCGGCACCGAGCCGTAGTTCTGCCGCGTGCGGTCGTCCCAATCAGCCATTTCAAAGCCACTCCGTTTGCCGGCAGCGAAACTGTGCCGGTTCACAGGCGAATATCGCGACAAATCCGCAGAAATTCAAGGGCCGCCGGTCGATTTTGCCTTAACGTGTGTTCAGGTTCAACGGCGCATTTCTGCGGTTCTTCCCGTCAGGCTTCGCCCGCCGCGTCGATCATCGCCGCCTCCAGCGCGTCGGCCGGGCTCTTGTTGCCCCACAGCACGAACTGGAATGCCGGGTAGAACCGGTCGCATTCCTCCACCGCATTCTCGATCAGGGCCTGCGCCTGCGACAGGCTGAGCATCCCGTCATCCGCCAGCAGCGCACCGTGGCGATAGACGAGCACACGGCCCTGGCTCCAGATGTCGAAATGGCCGAGCCAGACCTGCTCGTTGACGAGGCTGAGCAGCTCGTAGGCGGGCATCAGCTGTTCCTTTGCCACCCGGATATCGGGCAGGCAGATCAACTGCAGCACGCCATCTTCGGGTTTCAGAACGGCGCGCACCTGGTACTTGACCCAGGCGCCCTGTATTTCGCCGCCCAGCTCCTCGTCCGCATAGGTGTCGAGCGCCCAGCCGCGCGCGTCGAACAACGCGGCCAGTACGTCCATCGGGGCGCCGTACTCGCTGCCGATATTGTCGTTCAATGCGGTTTCCATCTGCGATCCCTGATCCCGTGCGTCTGTTCGAACGCCTTGTGGGGGATCATGGGTGGTACAGGCAAATCCGCACGCGCACCCAGTGGTGCATAAGCGTTAAGGCTGTTCACGCCTTGTGGGAAAAGCATTTTTCCGGGGATCGCGCGCCTTTGGGGGCTAGCGCAAGTCGTCGATCTCCTGCCCCTCCGGGCTGGTCCACACGAATGTGTCGATTCCTTCGCTGGCAAGCGCGTTCAGCGCCGCACGCGCATCGGCCTGGCTGTCGAACGGGCCTGCAAGCAGGCGATTCGTCTGGTTGAGCGGTGTGACGAACGGCCCCTTGCCCTTCAGCACGTCGAACTTGCGATACTTGATCCGCCAGTCACTGCGCAGCAGGCTGCGGTTCTGGCCAATGCCGAGCTGCAGCCAGATACGCTTGGGCGACGGTGGCTTGGCGGGTGCAGCTTCCTCCACTTCGCGCTTGGGCTTGATGGTGCTGATATCGACCGCTCCGCCAGCCGCCGCAACCGTGGTGGGTTCGGCAAAATCGGCGAATGCGCTGGCGAGGTCGAGATTGCCAAGCCTACTTGCGGGTTCGGCCTCGGGCTGAGTGGTGGCGACCGCTACCTGCACAGGCTCCGGTTCGGGCTTCTGGAAAGCAGTTGGCGCAGGAGCCGACATGGTCGGCACCTTGCGCGGCTCCGTCTTGGCGAGATCGAACGAAATCGGCGCGGCCTGCCGTGATTCGGGTTGCCCCATGGCAAGCGCAGGCGGACCTGCTTCGGCCGCAGCGACGGAGGCCGCCAGCTGGACCGGCTCTTCGCTGGCAGGCGGGCCGACCGGCGTTTCATCGATCCGGGTTCCTACCGCGATCCGCACTTCCCCCGGTTTCAGGGCAGGTGCGGGCGCCGGCTTCGAGTCGCGCTGCTGCGAGCGCCGTGAGGGGCGATTTCGCGTGGGATTTGCTGGTGATTCGGCCACGGCGACACGGGTACCAAGCGCCTCACCCTGGGGTTCGAGCGCAGCGTCGGAGGTTCCCGGCGCCGACAGGGAACCTGCCGCGCTCGCAATCCGCGGATCGTCGCGCCCGATGCGCGAGGCCGACGGATAAATGCCGAGATTGGCGGCGGCTGCCTGCTGCGATTTCGTGAGCCGCGGCATGAAGCGCAGGTAGGGCTCCATCCGCCCCGCCATGTCGCGTGGCATCACCGCACGCGCAATCTCGATCGCTTCGTCCGCATCGCCCAGCACCGCCAGCCCGAAAGCACGGGTGCGATAGGCCGCGAAGTCCTGCGCATCGAGCTGGGGTTTGAGAGTCTGCTCGAAAGACTGTCGATCCCCCGCGATGGCATAGCTGAGCGCCAGCCGCTGGCGCACGCTGTTGTCGTCCTTCAATGACAATGCACGCCGATAGGCCGTCTGCGCAGCGCCGTTCTGACCCACCAGATCATAGGCGAGCCCGCGATCCGCCCACAGTGTGCCCGTGGCGATCCCGGCGGACTCCGCTTCTTCGAAGAATTTCAGCGCCTCGACCGGGCGCCCTCCGCGCACATAGGCCGCACCCATGCCTTCCGCGATCCGCGCATTTTCCGGCGACAGCTCTTTCGCTCGCCCGAAAAAGCCGATCGCCGCATCGACATCGTCGAGCTGGAGCGAGGCCAGGCCGGCGGAGATCAGTGCATCGACATCGCGCCGATCGCGCGCCAGCCGCATCAGCGCCTCGTTGAGATCGTCGGATGCGGCGGGCGGCAGCGGCTGGACAACCGCGCGCGAGACCATGTCTCCCGATTGCGCCAGAACCGGCACAGCAGGGCCTGCAAACAGAAGACACAGCGCCGGAGAGGCGACACACAAAGACTTGAAGCGACCCGTCATAATGCGGGTTCTAAACTCGCAGTCCTGTCCTGAACAGACCCTTGAGCCGCCCATTACAGGCGCTCGTCGCGCCTACTGGTTGTTCTGTCGCCCAAGGAAACGCGGGATGTTGAGCGATGAACCGTCGTCATCCTCGTCCTCATCATCCTCTTCGGGCGCACCGGAACGGGACAGTTTGGCCATACGCTCGAACAGGGTGCCTCCACCACCGCTCTGCGGAAGCGGCGGGGCGGGTTTCTTCTCGCCGCCTTCCTGACCGGACACCAGACCACGACGACGACCGCCGGGAGCAGGTTCTTCCGCGGGAGTGTGCGGCGCAGGCCCATCCGCCTCGTCGCCAAGCAGCAGCTCGTCGGATGTATCCTCACCCGGAGCCTCCGGTACGGAGCCGAGGTCCAGCGTGTCGTCCTCGCCCCAGTCGTCGCCGCCGGACGCTGGGGTTGGTGACTGGTCGGCCGAAGGTTGCGCAAAGGGTGCATCGGGATTGGGTTCGGCTGCGCGCGGCATGGCGAAATCGTCACCATCGTCCTCGTCAGAATTGCGCAGTCCTGCGAGCGGATCGACGATATCGTCGACGTCTTCGTCATCGCCCTCGTCGTCTTCATCGCCGTATGTGGCCGCAGAAGCCTGCGGTGTCGCCGATTCTTGCGGTGCAGAGAAAGCTTGCGGGCTGCCGAAAGACTGGGGCTGCGATGGGCTGTCGCTCGCCGGGGCAGCGAACGGATCGGCCGAGGTCTCGTCGGTATCTTCGGGCAACTCGATCGCCGGTCGCTTGGGCGCGCGCACTTCTTCGTGACGCGGTTCCGGCATGGCAGCTGCGCGCGGGATTGGACGCTGGCCCTGGCCGTCCTCGTCGATCCCGGTCGCGACAACGGACACGCGAATCTTGCCTTCCAGGTTCGGGTTGAATGCCGAGCCCCAGATGATGTTGGCATTCTCGTCGACGAGCTCGCGGATATGGTTCGCGGCCTCGTCGACTTCGAGCAGCTTCATGTCCTCGCCGCCGATGATCGAGATGATGACGCCCTTGGCCCCGGCCATGCTCACACCATCAAGCAGCGGGTTGGCAATCGCCTGTTCTGCAGCCTCGCGGGCGCGGCTTTCGCCCTCGGCCTCGCCGGTGCCCATCATCGCCTTGCCCATTTCCTCCATCACCGACTTCACGTCGGCGAAGTCGAGGTTGATGAGGCCCGGCATGGTCATCAGGTCGGTGATCGAACGCACGCCCTGCTGGAGAACTTCGTCCGCCAGACGGAACGCTTCCTTGAAGGTCGTGTCGCGGTTGGCGATCAGGAACAGGTTCTGGTTGGGGATGACGATCAGGGTATCGACGTGCCGCTGCAACTCCTCGATGCCCGCTTCGGCGGCGCGCATCCGGCGCGTGCCCTCGAACAGGAACGGCTTGGTCACCACGCCCACGGTCAGCACGCCCTTGCGGCGCGCAGCTTCGGCGATCACCGGCGCGGCGCCCGTCCCCGTGCCGCCGCCCATCCCGGCGGCGATGAAGCACATGTTGACCCCGTCCAGCGCCTCTTCGATAGCATCGACCGTCTCTTCCGCAGCGGCCTTGCCCAGTTCGGGCCGCGCGCCCGCGCCGAGCCCGCCAGTACTTTCCGGGCCGAGCTGGATGCGGTTTTCCGCCGGAGACGAGCTGAGCGACTGCGCATCGGTGTTCGCGACGATGAAGTCGACACCTTCGATATCGGCTTCCATCATGTTGGCGATGGCGTTGCCGCCTGCACCGCCCACACCGATGACCGTGATCCGGGGGCGCAGATCGTCGGAAGGGTCGGGGCCGATATTGATGCTCATTGCGTCTTCACTCCGTGAAACCGGCGGGTCTGTTGCCAATTTCTCAATGCTCTCGTGTGACAGAAATCACCGGGTTATTTAATGGATATCCCCGGTCTTTTCCACATAACTCGCAGCACTGGTCAAGCGTTGCCGCAAGCTAGAAATAGTCCCTGCCCGCGCGCCACACCCTATTGACGAGGCCAAATCCGCTGATGCGGGTCTGCGACTGGTACTTTGCCTTCACCGTGCGGATATCGACCGGGTCCTTGGCGGCATAGAGGCACAGCCCAACCAGGGTCGAAAATCCGGGCGTCGCGTGCGCCGGGGGCAACCCCCGCAAAGTCTGCGGCTTCCCGATCCGCACCGGCCGGCCCAACGCATTCTGCACGAATTCCGCGCTTCCTGCCAGTTCGGCTCCGCCCCCCGTCAGCACGGCAGGCCCGCCCTTGGCGCCGGAAAAGTCCATCGCCTTCAGAGACTTGCCGATTTCGTCGGTGAGGCGACCCAGCTGTTCCGTGATGACCGCCACCAGATCGGCACGATTGATCGATCCTGCGCGCGGATCACCATCGGGATCGACCGGCACCTGCTCGCGATGATCGGACGGGCTGGCGAGTGCCGAACCGGACACGCATTTGAGGCGCTGCGCATGCTGGCGCCGGATGCCGAAGGTGCTGGCGATCGCATCGGTGATATCGCCAGACCCCAGCGGGATCGCGCGCATCGCCTGGACCATGCCGTTTTGCAGCACCGCTACATTGGTCACGTCGCCGCCGATCTCGATCAAAGCAGTGCCCAGCTCGCGTTCTTCGGGCGTGAGCGCGGCATGCGCGGAGGCAATCGGCGCGGCGACCACGCCCTCCACGGTCAGGTGCGCGCTTTGCACGGCAGTGATGATGTTACGGATCGGCGCCCCGTCCGCCAGCAGCACGTGCACATCCACGCCCAGCTGTTCGGCGTAGAGGCCTACCGGGTTGGCCACGCCATGCGGCCCGTCGACCGAGTAATGCGCAGGCTGCGCGTGCAGCACCATCCGCCCGTCAGGCTGCAGCGTATCGCGCGCTGTCACCAGCAGGTGATCGACGTCTTCCTCTTCGATCCGGCGGCCGTTGATGGGGATTTCTACGCGCGAGATGCGGCTTGCCAGCCCTGCGCCCGCGCATCCGACCCACACGCTTTCGATGCCTGTTCCCGCATCCTTCTCCGCCCGCTCGATCGCTTCGCGGATCGCATGGGTTGCGGCTTGGCTGTCAGTCACATAGCCGCGCCTAACGCCAGCGCTGGCGCGGTGCGAGGATCCGAGCACGACAAGCTCGCCTCCCTCGGTCAGGCCCATGATCATGGCCGATACGCGGAAGGAACCAAGATTGACCGCGCCGAATACGCGGGAAAGGCGTGCCGTACCCATTACTGCGAACTCTCCTGGTTTCCGGCGAGGCGATCCGCCCTGCCCGGCTCCCGCAGCACATATCGGTCGGGCACACGCAGATCGATCACGGTCGCCTTGCCGCCCAGCAGGCGATAGAGCCCGTCGAGCTTGGCAAAATCGATGAACGCTTCCGATGCATCTTCCTCACCCTGCGGCAGCGCGAGGATCTGACCGGTCTTGAAGACAATGTTCCAACGACGCTCGCCAATACGATGCGCGCTGACGATCTGCGGCTGGAGCGCGGGTGCAGCGGCAAGGATGCGGTCGAGCGAGTCGATCTGCTTCTTGGCCCCGGCCCCGGAGATGCGTAGCATGCCGCGTGCGTCGTCTTCCGAAATCGGGTCCAGTTCCACGCCATGACGGTCGATCAGCACCAGCCGGTCCGGCTTGACCAGCACTGCGTGCGGCGTGCGTTCCTCGATATCGATCACCAGCCTGTCCGGCAGCTGGCGCGATACGCGCGCTTCGGCAATCCATGGCATTTGCTTGAGGTCGGCACGGATCGCGGCGAGGTCGAGCAGTGGCATCGGCGTGCCGCGATGTTCCATCACCTCTTCATAGACCTTCAGGCGGTTCATCCGCTCGACCCCGGTCAGGTCGATATTGCGCATCTGGAAGCCCGCAGCACCTGCGCTCGACGCCATCTGCTGATGCAACAGCGCGGGGACACCGGCGGCGCTGGCGACGTACCAGGCACCGATGGCGGCACCGGTAAGGATCATAACCAGGAACCCACCCTGCAACTGCTTCTGGCTGATCGGCAGGGCTGTCAGCGCGGAATTGACGACACCCTGGCTCTGCCGCCGGGCTGCCCGCGCCTTCGATGCGCGCGAGCGCGAATTGGCCGCGCGGCGAACGCCGGTTGCCTTACGCTTGACCTTGCGAGCCATCGTCTCCTCCTGTTGCGCCCGAAGCGCCGGTGTTCAGCGCGTCCGCGATGATCGTTTCGACCAGATCTTCGTAGCTCATCCCGCAGTATTTCGCCTGTTCGGGTACGAGGCTGAGCGGCGTCATCCCCGGCTGGGTGTTTGTTTCCAGAACGAACAGCCCGTCTACGCCCTGCTCGTCGTCCCAGCGGAAATCGGTGCGGCTGGTACCCTTGCAACCGAGTATGCGATGCGCGTCCAGCGCAAGTCGCATGCAGGTGTCGGCGATCTCTTCCGGGATATCGGCAGGGCAGACATGCTCGGTCATCCCGTCGGTATACTTGGCGTCGAAATCGTAAAAGCCGGACTTGGGGACCAGTTCGGTCACCGTGAGCGCCTTCCCGCCGACGACTGCCGTGGTCAGCTCGCGACCGCGGATATAGGGCTCCGCAAGCAGCTCGGCGAACTCCTGCCACGGCCCCTTGGCATCGCGCGCGATCGGATTGCCGTAGTTGCCTTCTTGGGTGACGATAGCGACGCCTACGGACGAGCCTTCGTTGACCGGCTTCAGCACATAGGGGCGCGGCAGAGGGTCGCCTTGATAAAGGTCGTCGGTCTTGACGATGCGCCCGCCGGGCATCGGGATGCCGCGCGGGACCAGCGCCTGCTTGGTCAGCTCCTTGTCGATCGCGATCACCGACGTCGCGAGCCCGCTGTGGGTGTAGGGCACACCCATCAGGTCGAGCATGCCCTGAACCGTGCCATCCTCGCCCGGAACGCCGTGGAGCGCGTTGAAAACGATATCCGGCGCGGCTTCGGCGATACGTGCCGCGACCTGCCGGTCCATATCGATCCGGGTGACTGTGTGGCCGCGCGCTTCGAGCGCCTTGGCAACGCCCTCCCCGCTCATCAGCGAGACGGGCCGCTCGTTCGCCCAGCCGCCCATCAGGACGGCGACATGGAGTTTGCGTGAGAGGATTGCTGCGTTGCTCATCGCCGCCCCACTCGCTGGATTTCCCATTCCAGTTCGATTCCCGAATTCTCGCGCACTTTCGCGCGGACATCCTCGCCCAGCTGCTCGATATCGGCGCTCGTCGCGTCGCCGGTGTTGATGAGGAAGTTGGTGTGCTTCTCGGAAACCTGCGCACCGCCGCGCATCATGCCGCGACAGCCCGCCGCGTCGACCAGCTGCCACGCCTTCTCGCCCGACGGGTTCTTGAAGGTCGAGCCGCCTGTCCTGGTCCGCACCGGCTGCGAATCCTCGCGCGCCTGTGCGATCCGCTCCATCTCCGCGCCGATCTCAGCAGGGTCGCCGGGTTCGCCCCTGAGCCGCGCGCCGACCACCACCGCCCCCTCGGGCAATTCCGAATGGCGGTAGGTATATCCCAAATCCGCAAGAGGCAGCGTCGCCAGCGATCCGTCGCGCAGCACGACGTCGCACTCGACGAGCACATCGGCCGTCTCGCGCCCGTAGGCACCGCCGTTCATGCGCACGAAGCCGCCCAGCGTGCCGGGAATACCGCGCAGGAATTCGAGCCCCGCGATGCCATTATCCCGCGCAGTCGAGGCGATCAGCACGCCGTGTGCGCCAGCCCCGCAGCGCAGCGTATGGTCCTGTTCCACCGCGATTTTCGCGAAAGGCTTACCCAGCCGGACGACCACGCCTGGCACCCCGCCATCGCGCACGATCAGGTTCGACCCGAGCCCCAGCGCCATGACGGGCACAGCGGGGTCTAGATCGCGCACAAACGCACACAGGTCGTCCACATCGGCGGGTTCAAACAGCCAGTCGGCTGCCCCGCCCGCCTTGAACCAGACAAGCTTGGCGAGCGGCGCATCCTGCGTCAGCTTGCCGCGCACCTTTGGCAGAGTGAGAGCCTCGCTCACGCCGCCACCTTGCGCCATTCGGCCTGCAATTCGTCCGGCAGCTTCGCCGCCCACTTGGTGATGTCGCCCGCGCCGAGGCACAGCACGAGGTCACCCGCTTCCAGCTCGGGAGCGAGACTGCGCACCAGATGATCCCGGTCCGCAACGGTTTGCGCGTGACGGTGGCCGAGCGACTTGATCCCTTCGGCCAGCGCGGATGCATCGACACCCTCGATGGGGTCTTCGCCCGCCTCGTAGACCGGGGTAACATAGACCTGATCGGCGTCGTTGAAGCAGTTCTGGAACTCGCCCATCAGCTCCGCGAGGCGTGTGTAACGGTGCGGCTGCATCACCGCGATGACCCGCGCCTTGTTCTCGTGCGCATCCGCACTCTCGCGCGCCGCAGACAGCACCGCCCGGATCTCGACCGGATGATGCGCGTAATCGTCGATCACGGTCGCGTTTCCTCCGTCGAGCGCGACCGTCCCGACCTTGGTGAAGCGCCGCCGCACGCCGCCGAACCGCGCGAACCCTTCGCGGATCACGTCGTCCGAGCAGTTCATTTCCAGGCTGACCGCGATGGCTGCCAAGGCATTCTGAACATTGTGCTTGCCCGGCATAGGCAGGAACACGTTCTCTATTCGGCGATCTTCCTCACCGCGCTGGCGGACCACCACGTCGAACCGGTTGCCGCCCGCTTCTGGCTGGACATTGACCGCACAAATATCCGCCTGGAGCGAGAAGCCATAGGTGATGACCCGCCGGTCGCGCACCTGCCCGATCACCGCCTGCACCTCCGGGTGATCGACGCAGAGAATCGCCGCGCCGTAGAACGGCACGTTGTGGATGAACTCCACGAACGCACGCTTCACCCCGTCGAAATCGCCATAGTGGTCGAGATGTTCGGGATCGATATTGGTGACCACCGCAATGGTCCCGTCCAGACGCAGGAAACTGCCATCGCTCTCGTCGGCTTCCACGACCATCCAGTCGCTGTCCCCCAGCCGCGCGTTGGAGCCGAACTGTTCGATCACCCCGCCATTAATGACCGTGGGGTCGATCTGGCCGCAATCGAGCAGTCCGGCGATCATGCTGGTCGTGGTCGTCTTGCCATGGGTGCCCGCAACCGCGATGGTCGACTTGAGGCGCATCAGCTCGGCCAGCATTTCCGCGCGGCGCACCACCGGGATGCGGTTTTCCAGCGCAGCTTCGACCTCCGGGTTGGTCCGTTTCACGGCGGTCGATGTCACCACCACGGCCACGCCATCCACGTTCTCTCGCGCATGGCCGATGGCGACCTTCATTCCGCGCTTGCGCAACCGCTCGACCGTGTGACTTTCGGAGATATCGGAGCCCTGCACCTGGTAGCCGAGATTGTGCATCACCTCGGCAATGCCGGACATGCCGATCCCGCCGATGCCGACGAAGTGGATGATCCCGATATCGGTGGCGACGCCCTTCACGATGCGCGCTCCTCCGCGATGTCGCGCGCCGCGCCCTGCCCCACGGCAACGCCCTGCGAAGCACCGCGCGCATTATTCCGGCCCACGCGGATGACATCCATCATCTCCGCCCCGCCGAAGCTTTCGACGAGGTCGGCAAGGTCTTTCACCGCATCGGGCCGGCCGCAATTCCACGCCTTGTGCGCCGCATTGCCGAGCGTGCCCGAGCGCTGGCTGAGTACCTGGATCTGGCGCGCCAGCTCCTTGGGCGTGAAAGAGCTCTGCCGGATCATCCGCGCACCGCCCGCTTCCACGATCTCGCGTGTGTTGGCCGCCTGGTGATCGTCGGTCGCGATGGGCAGTGGCACGAGGATCGCGGGGCGACCCACGGCGGTCAGTTCGGCAATGGTCGAGGCACCGGCGCGCCCGATGAACAGGTGCGCATCGGCCAGCCGCTCGGCCATGTTCTCGAAATAGGTGGCGAGCTCCGCCGGGATGTCGTGGTTGCGATAGCGTTCGCGCACCGCGCCGACATCTTCCGGGCGGCACTGCTGGACCACCTGCAAGCGCTGGCGCAGCGCGGGAGGCAGCATGGCGAGACCATCGGGCACGACCTGCGCAAGGATACTCGCGCCCTGGCTGCCGCCGGTCACCAGCACTTTGAGCAGGCTGTCCTCGGTAAAGGTCGGGAAAGGCTCGTCGCGCAGGGAGAGAACTTCCGCGCGCACCGGATTGCCGACGAGGTGCACCTTGGGCGACCACTTCGACTTGAGGCGCAGCACCTGCGGGTAAGCAGTCGCAATCGCAGTCGCGCGCGGTGCGAGCAGGCGATTGACCCGGCCCAGCACGGCATTCTGTTCGTGGATCACGCTCGGGATTTTGGCGCTGCGTGCGGCCAGCAAGGCGGGGAGCGTTGGGTAGCCCCCGAAGCCGACCACCGCGCTCGGTTCGAAATTCTCGAACAGGCGGCGCGCCATCTTGCGCCCTTCCATCACCTTGGCCGCACCGCCGAACCAGCGGATCGGGTTCTTTCCGAAGCGCCCCACCGGCATGATGTGCGCAGGCATGAAATCGGGCTTGCCGGGAATATTCGCCCCGCGTTCGTCCGTGATCAGCGCGACATGGTGCCCGCGCCGCTCAAGCTCGTGCGCCAGCGCGAAGGCGGGCAGCATGTGCCCGCCGGTGCCGCCTGCGGCGAGAACGTAATGTCGATTGGCCCCGCTCATCTGTCCCTTTCCTTGCCGAACAGGCCCCCGTCCTTCTCCGACAATAACGTGCGAAGGCCTGCGGTTTCCCGTGTCAGGAACGGGTTGCGGCGCGTCAGCGCGAGCAGCAGGCCAAAGCCCATGCATACCGCGATCGTGGACGAGCCGCCATAGCTGACCAGCGGCAGGGTCATGCCTTTCGACGGGAAAAGCGACAGGTTGACGAGGATGTTGATAAAGGCCTGTCCGCCCAGTTGCGCGGTAAGGCCTGCGGCGGCGAGCAGGGCGAAGAAATTCTCCTCGCTGGAAATGCGGACCAGCACGCGCAGCACGATAGCGAAGAACAGCAGAACGATCCCGCCACAGGCGAGCAGGCCGAATTCCTCACCCACGACGGAGAAGATATAGTCGGTCTGCGCTTCGGGCAGGCGGAACTTCTTGGTGCCGACCCAGAACCCCACCCCATCCCAGCCACCGGCGAGCAGGGTGCGCTGGGCAAGGTCGACCTGGTCGAAATCGGTGCCGCCGAACAGCCAGGAATCGATGCGGTGCCGCGCGTTGTCGTAGAATGCATAGGCAAGGCTGAGGCCCACGAGGCCCCCTGCAAACAGGCCTGCAATGTGGCGGAAGGATACCCCGCCCAGCAGCACGAGGACGAACCACACGCCGGTGAACAGGATCGCTGCGCCGAGGTTAGGCTGCGCCATCAGCAGTGTGACCACCACTGCGAGCGCGCCGGTCACCAGGCCAAAGACCGGCATGTTCGGGTCTTTCAGGCGCCAGCTCATGATCCACGCCAGCGTGATCGCGAAACCGGGCTTGAGGAACTCGGACGGCTGGAAGGAGAAACCGAGGTTGAGCCAGCGGCGCGCACCGTTCACCTCCGTGCCGATGAAGGGCACGAGCAGCAGCGCGCCGATCATCGCGGCGGACAGCAGGATGGCGAAACGCCGCGCGGAATCGCGGCTGAGCATGGAAAGGGCGAGCATCGTGACGAAGCCTAGCCCGAGCCAGCGCAGGTGCAGGAACAGGAAGTGCAGCGGGTTGAGCGTCACTTCGTCGCTCGACAGGCGGTCTGCACCTGCCGGAGATGCGGCGGCGATGGCCGCGCAGCCGACCGCCATCAGCAGGATGATGAGGCCGAGCAGCGTGTGGTCGAGTTCCCGCCACCAGATTTTCACCCGTGCGCGGATCGTCTCGCGCTGGGTGCGCTTGGGCAGGTCGGCTGCGATGGCGGTGGCAGTGTTCATGCAGTGGCCTCGCTATCGGCAAGCTGGCGGACGAGCTGGCGGAAGGTGTCGCCGCGGTCTTCGAAATCGCGGAACTGGTCGAAGCTGGCGCAGGCGGGGCTGAGCAGCACGGTCTCGCCGGGTTTCGCGACCTGCGATGCAAGGTCCACCGCCTTGTCGAGCGTGCCGCAACGGTTCACTGCGCAATGCGGCTCCAGCGCCTCGGCAAAGGCATCACCCGCCTCGCCGATGGTGTAGGCGGCGGTGACGTGGGAGAGGTGCTGTTCGGTTTCGCCCAGCCCCGGTTCCTTGGCCTGCCCGCCGCCGATCCAGTGGATGTTCTCGAACGCGGCGAGCGCGGGCGCCGCAGCGGCGGTGTTGGTCGCCTTGCTGTCGTTGACGTAGAGCACCCCGCCATGCTCGCCGACCCGCTCCATGCGGTGAGGGAGACCGGGGAATGACTTGGGGCCGGGCCGGATTTGCTCGATATCCAGACCCAAAAGCAGACACGTCACCACGGCAGCTTCAGCATTTGCTTGGTTGTGCGGCCCCTGAAGTGTGGGCCAGTCGGGGAAGTCGGCGAGGACGTGTCCCGCCCCCTCTACGTTCAAATAACTTTGAGGAGCGACGCCGCCTCTTTTCTCGGAGACTTGCTCATACAGATCGCTGCCTGCCTCAACGACAGACTTGCTATCGACCGACTGCATCTCGAACAGGCGAAGCTTGGCATCACGATATGCCTCGAAGCTCTCGTACCGATCCAGGTGATCGGGCGTCACATTCAGCAGCACCGCAACATCGCAATCGAGGCTGAACGTCAGATCGATCTGGTAGCTCGACAGCTCCAGCACATAGACCCCGCCTTCCGGCAAAGGCTCCTGCTCCAGGATCGGCAGGCCGATATTGCCGCCCATCGTGGTCGGCACGCCTGCCGTTTGCAGGATATGATGCACCAGAGCGGTGGTGGTGCTTTTGCCGTTGGTGCCGGTAATGCCTACCACCTTGTGCGGCGGCAGGTGCTCGCGCGCCTGTGCGAACAGTTCGATATCGCCGATCACCGGTACGCCGTACTTGTCGGCATGCGGCTTGATCGGATGCGTGTTGAGCGGGACGCCGGGAGACACGACTACACCGGCAAACCCGGTCAGGTCGGTCTCCACCGGATCTCTGAAGATCAAGGATGCGCCCCAATCCTCTAAAAGAGCGAGTGTGTCATCCGGATCGCAGAAAGGCATATGGGGTTCAGCCACCTCAATGCGTTTCTCTTTCGAGGCATCCCACGCGGTGACGTCCGCGCCAGCCGCCAGCAGCGCCTCGACCGTGGCCCGCCCCGACCTCGCGAGGCCGAGGACCGCAAATTTGCGGCCCTTCCAGGCGGGCGAGACAATCACCGCAGCTTCAGGGTGGAAAGCCCGATCAGCGCGAGCACGATGGCGATGATCCAGAACCGGATCACGACCTTCGTCTCGCTCCAGCCGAGCTGCTCGAAATGATGGTGGACGGGCGCCATGCGGAAGATGCGCTTGCCCGTGCGCTTGAACCAGAAGACCTGGATGATGACCGAGAGCGCCTCGAACACGAACAGCCCGCCGACAATGGCGAGCACGATCTCGTGGTGGCTGGCAACGGCAATGGCGCCGAGCGCTCCGCCCAGCGCCAGCGATCCGGTATCGCCCATGAACACCGCGGCAGGTGGCGCGTTGAACCACAGGAAGGCGAGGCCGGCCCCCATGATGCAGGCACAGAAGATCGCCAGCTCGCCCGCACCCTCGACATAAGGAATGCCGAGATATTCGGAGAAGTCCGCGCGGCCTGCAAGATAGGCGATGATGGCGAAGGTGCCCGCCGCGATGATCACCGGCATGATTGCCAGCCCGTCCAGCCCGTCGGTCAGGTTCACCGCATTGCCCGCGCCCACGATCACGATGGCGGCAAACACGTAGTAGAACGGCCCCAGAGGGATCGCCTGGTCGCTGACGAAGGGCACGTAGAGCCACGTGTTGATCTGGCTGACGATGATATAGGCCGCGATGCCCGCAACGATGAATTCCAGCGCAAGGCGGACCTTGCCCGAGACCCCTGCGTGGCTATTTTTCGTGACCTTGTCGTAGTCGTCCATGAAGCCGATCGCGCCGAACCCGATGGTCACCGCGAGGCAGGCCCAGACGAACGGGTTGGAGAGGTCCATCCACAGCAGCAGCGCCAGCACCATCGCGATCAGGATCATCAGCCCGCCCATCGTGGGTGTGCCGCGCTTGGCGAGGTGCGTTTGCGGCCCGTCCTCACGGATCGGCTGGCCCTTGCCCTGCCGCACGCGCAGCATGTCGATCAGCTTGGGCCCGATCAGCAACCCGAAGAAAAGCGCGGTGAGGATGGCGGCACCCGCACGAAAGGTCTGGTAGCGGAAGAGATTGAAAATCCCTTCGAATTCAAGCCACTCCGCGATTAGATAGAACATTCTAGGCCGTCCTCGATCCCTTGCTTAGCCTCGGCTGACGAAGTGATCGACAAGGCGGCCCAACCCGACGGAATTGGATCCCTTCACGAGGATCGCGTCTCCGGCGTTGAGGCCGAATTCTTCAAGCGCGGCAATCGCTTCGGCAGGCCCTGCGCAATGGGCGAAGCCCGGCGCATTGCCAAGCCCGTTGGTGTGGCTCGTCCCCATTTTGCGCACCAGCGGTTCCATCGCTTCGCCTACCAGCACGGCGAAATCGACATGCGCGGCTTCGATGGGATCGAGCAACTGCTCGTGAAAGCGCGCGCTGAATTCACCCAGCTCACCCATCGCACCGAGCACTGCGATCCGGCGGCTGGCCGGGGTCTGGCCCAACTGCGCGAGTGTCGCACGCATGGAGGCGGGATTGGCGTTGTAGCTTTCGTCGATCAGGGTCGCACGGCCTCCGGCAGCGGAAATCGCGTGGCGCGCGCCGCGCCCTTTCAGGCCGCCCATCTCGCCCAGCGCGACACCCGCCGCGCCAAGATCGCCACCGACCGCATAGACGGTCGCCATGACGGCCAGCGAATTGTCGATCCAGTGCTCGCCCGGCTCGGCCACCGAATAGCACAGCCGCGTATCGTCGATCTGCGCGGTGACGAGCGAAGCCCCGCCATTGGCAGCAGGGATCGCATCGAGCAGCCGGACGCGCGCATTCTTCGAGCGACCGAAGGAGTAGATGTCCGCCCCAGCGGCCTCGGCATGCACGCGCAACCGATCGAACTGCGGGCTATCGGCCGGGATCACTGCTGCCCCGCCCGGACGCAGGCCGGTGAAGATCTGGGCCTTCTCGTCCGCAATGGCATCCACCGTACCCAGGTTTTCGATATGTGCAGGCGCGATTGTGGTGATGACGGCGACATCGGGGCACACATGCTCGGCCAGAGGCGCGATTTCGCCCGCGTGGTTCATGCCCATTTCGAACACGCCATACTGTGCGCGCGCACCCATCCGTGACAGGCTGAGCGGCACACCGACGTGGTTGTTATAGCTGCGGACCGAGCGGTGCGCCTGTCCCCGGCTGGCGCGGTCCAGCGCGGAAAAAATCGCTTCCTTGACGCCCGTCTTGCCGACAGACCCCGTCACCGCGATGCGCTTAGCGGGCGAACGTTCACGCGCGGCGGCGGCGAGTGCATGGAGCGCAGCGGTCGTATCCTGCACCAGCACGTGCGGCCAGTCGACCGGACGATCGACGATGGCGGCAGAAGCGCCTGCGGCAAATGCCTTGTCGAGGAAGCGGTGGCCGTCCATCGCCTCTCCCTTCAGCGCAATAAACAGGTCGCCGACACGCACATCGCGGCTGTCCATCTCCACGCCGGAGCACTGGAATTCGCCCGATGCGATGCCGCCGGTGGCCGCGGCGATCTCGGCCGCGTTCCACAGCGCCAACGCAAGCCTGTCACGCGATGTAACTGGCCATGCACGCAGGCGCGGATGGGCAAGTGCAGCCGCGCTCATGCCGAAGCTCCCGCCGCTGCGCACTCGCGCGCCACGGTCACATCGTCGAAGGGGTGAATTCGCATTGTCTCTCCCGAACCGATGATCTGGCCCTGTTCGTGTCCCTTGCCCGCGATCAGCACGATATCGCCGCCCTCGGCCTGCGTAATCGCGGTGGCGATGCCGGTACGCCGGTCGCCGATTTCCAGTGCATCGCTCTCGATGCCCGAAAGGATGGCGCTGCGGATTGCTGCGGGGTCTTCCCCGCGAGGATTATCGTCCGTGACGACGACGAGATCGGCGGCCTCGCTGGCGACCTTGCCCATCGGGGCACGTTTGCCGGTATCGCGGTCCCCGCCTGCACCGAACACGACGATCAGGCGACCCTTCGCGGAATCGACATGCGGACGTAGGGCGGCAATCGCGGCTTCCAGTGCATCGGGCGTATGTGCGTAGTCGACATAGACCGGCGCACCCGACTGGGTGATGACCGCACGCTCCAAGCGCCCGCGCACCGGTTGCAGACGTCCGACCGCGTCCCAAAGCCGGGTTTCTTCCGCGCCGGTAACCAGCGCCAACGATGCGGCGGTCAGAGCATTGGCAGCCTGGTACGCGCCGATCAGCGGCAGGCGGATCGTGCGCCGTTCTCCATTGCGGGCAATCTCCAGCCCCTGGCCCAGTTGCGTCGGCTCTTGGTCGATCAGGGTGATATCCTCGCCCTTCGGACCGACCGTGAAGATGTTCAAACCGCGCTTCTGCGCCCGCTTGCGCGCCTTGGCGGACCACTCGCTGCCATCGGCCCAGATTACTGCGGTTCCGCCTTCGACGACCACTTCATCGAACAGCCGCATCTTGGCCTCGAAATAGGCTTCCATCGTCTCGTGGTAATCGAGGTGGTCGCGGCTGAAATTGGTGAAAGCGCCCGCGCGCACCGGCACGCCGGCATTGCGGTACTGGTCCAGCCCGTGGCTCGACGCCTCGAACGCGACATGCGTCACGCCCTCGCGCGCAAGACCGGAAAGGTTAGAATGGAAGGTCACGATATCGGGCGTGGTCAGCCCGGTCGAAACGCTTTCATCGGGCGTGGTCACACCCAGCGTCCCGATACTCGCCGCACGCTCGCCCAGCATGCGCCACAGCTGGCGGGTCATTTCGACAGTGGAGGTCTTGCCGTTGGTCCCGGTGACCGCAACGATCGTCTCGGGCACGGGAGTGAAGTACTGTGCGGAAATATGCGCAAAGGCACGGCGCGGCACGTCGTCTGCGATGTGCAGCGCGCCTTCCACCAAAGCCCCTGGTCGCGCGACGACCGCAACCGCACCGGCGGTGATCGCGGCCTCGATAAAATCCTCGCCATTCACCACGGCACCTTCAAACGCGCCGAAGATCGTGCCCGGCGCGACCTTGCGATGGTCGATGGCAAACCCTGTCACCACCGCGTCGCCAGCATTCAGCTGCGCGCGCCCGGCCTTTTCGAGGAGCACGTTCAGCTTCACTTTATATCGCTCCGGATCAGGGGGCGCAGGTCCGAAATGTCGATATCGCGGCTGAGGTCGGGCCGCACGTCGAGCATCGGGCCGATCCGCGGCACCAGCTTGCCCACGATCGGTGCGGCATTCCACGCGGCGGTCCGCTGGAACGAGCTTGCGGTGGTGCCCTTCGGCTCATCCAGCATGGCGACCACGACATAGCGCGGATCGTCCATCGGGAAGGCAGCCGCAAAGGTGGAGACAAGCAACTTCTCGCGATAGCCGGAGCGAGAGGGCTTTTCTGCCGAACCGGTCTTGCCGCCCACGCGATAACCGGGCGCATCGGCGCTCTTACCGGTGCCGTACACCGCGATCATGCGCAGGAGCTGCCGCATACGCGCGCTGGTATCTTCCTTGAACACGCGCCGACCGGCAGGGGCCGCGCCGGGCTCTACCTTCTTCAGAGTGGCAGGCCGCCAGACTCCGCCATTGACCATCGCGGCATAGGCCGACGCGAGGTGCAGCGGGGTCACCGCGATACCGTGGCCATAGCTGACCGTCATAGTCGTGATGCGCGACCATTTCTCGCCCGGCCAGATCGGCGCCCCCTTGGAGGGGATTTCGATATAGGGCCGCTCAGCCAGCCCGAGATCGCGCATGGTATCGCGCAGCCGGTCGCCACCGAGCTTGTCGGCTATACGCGCGGTGACGGTGTTGGACGAGTGAATCAGCGCTTCGGGCACGTTGAGCGTATCTCCGAGCGGGTGACTGTCCGAAAGGGTGCGCCCGGCGACTTTCACCGGGTTTGCATCGTAACGCAGGCCCAGATCGCGGACGATCCCGGCATCGATCGCAGCAGCGACGGTCAGCGGCTTGAAGGTCGAGCCCAGCTCGTAAACCTGGTGGGTCACGCTGTTGTAGGAGTTGGAGGGGTCGCCCCGCCGCTTCTGCTCCTCCGTCCCGACCAGGTCGGATGCCTGCACATCGTTGGGATCGAACGCAGGCAGCGATGCCAGCGCAATGACTTCGCCCGTATCGACATCCAGCACCACGCCCGCCGCGCCGCGCGCGTTGACCGACAGCATGCCCTTGCGCAGTTCGTCTTCCAGCGCGCCCTGCACCCGCAGGTCCAGCGCGATGGCGGTCGGCTCCCCGCGCGACATCGCATCGGTGAGTTCGGCATCGAGGACCGATTCCATGCCGAGATGGCCCTTGCCATCCTTCACATAGCCAAGCACGTGCGCGGCCATCGAACCTTGCGGATAGAAGCGGTCCTTTTCCGCCGGAAGCTCCAGCGCAGGCTCACCGATGTCGAACACCCGGTTCGCCTCTTCAGGAAGCAGGCGGCGGCGCAGATATTGCGGCTTGCCGCTGGCCAGCCGCGCGGCGACGTCCGCGCGGTCCAGTTCGGGGAAGATTGCTGCAAGCTCGCTCGCGACTTCCTCTGGCGACTGGACCAGCGGGCTGCCGCCGTCCTTCATCGCCTTGGGATTGAACCACAGGGCGAACGCATCGTAATTGCGTGCCAGCGGCAGTCCGTTGCGATCGGTAATCTCCCCACGCGGAGGGAGTAGCCGCTGCTCCATCGACATAGTGGTTTCCGGTGCGCCGAGCACGCCGAACGATGCGATGCGCAGCAATGCGACCACCGCGATCAGCCCGAAGGCGGGCATCAGCAAAAGCGCACGCATCCGCGCCACTAGCAGCGATTCCAGCCGCTTGTTGGCGACACGCAGGGGCGCCGCCGCCACCATGGAATCAATGGGAACGCTGGCCATTAGTCGAGGCTCGCCAGCGCGAGAATTGGTTCGGCGCCCTGCTCTTCCTCGGCCGGGTCTCCGTCCGTTTTTTCCGCCAGCGGAGAAACCAGCGCGGGATAGTCGCTCGCCTCCAT
The DNA here is from genome assembly GCF_964222115.1 of Alteriqipengyuania sp. Classification (NCBI taxonomy): domain Bacteria; kingdom Pseudomonadati; phylum Pseudomonadota; class Alphaproteobacteria; order Sphingomonadales; family Erythrobacteraceae; genus Alteriqipengyuania; species Alteriqipengyuania sp. The sequence goes on along the minus strand of NZ_CAXQBM010000071.1, from coordinate 26,924 downwards.
CTCGCGTGCGAAACGGATGGGTTCGGGCGATCCGGGCGCGCGCGGCGCACTGAAGCTTGCCAGCTGCCGCTCGCTTTCGAGAAACTGGTCCGCGCGCGGCGGCTGGTAACCGAACTCGATCGCGTTCCAGTCGGCCAGCTGCTGCTGGTTGGCGCGCGTTTCGAACTCGGTTTCAAGCGCCAGCTTCTCGCGCTCCAGTTCCACGATCGTGCGCTCGGCGCGCACGACCTCGCTCTTCACGGCGTCGACGCGGAAGGTCAGCATCATGAAGCCGCCAAAAACGGCGCCGATGCAGATGGCCCAGCCGATCTGCCGCAGACGACTGCCTCTAACCATCGACCAGTTCCTTTCTCGCCGGCGCGCTATTGCGGGTTGCCGCCCTGAGGATGGCGGAGCGCGCGCGGGGGTTACGCTGCAACTCCGCATCGCCCGCGCGCACGGCGCGGGACGGTTTGTCGAACGTGGTCGGCGGCAGTTCCGTGAGGGGAAGATGGCGGGAGCCGCCGCCGACCTGACCGGAAGCGTCACGCAAGAAACGCTTCACGATACGGTCTTCGAGAGAGTGGAAAGAGACGACCACCAGCCGCCCGCCCGGTGCCAGCAGTTTTTCGGCTGCGGCGAGTGCGCGGCGCAGCTGGTCCAGCTCTCCGTTCACATGGATGCGGATTGCCTGGAAGGTGCGCGTCGCGGGGTCTTTTTTGTCATGCGGCTTGTGGCCGGTCGCCTTGCGCACCAGCCGCGCGAGTTGCCCCGTGGTTTCGAGCGGACGCGCCGCGACAATCGCACGCGCGATGCGGCGCGACTGACGCTCTTCGCCATATTCGTAGATCACGTCCGCAATCTCGCCTTCGTCGGCAGAATTGAGGAAATTGGCGGCGCTGGGCAGGTCCGGGTCCATGCGCATGTCCAGCGGGCCGTCGGAGGCGAAGGAAAATCCACGCTCCGCCTGGTCGAGCTGCATCGAGGAGACCCCGATATCGAGCACCACGCCCTGCACCTGCGCGATGCCCTGCTCCGCAAGCGCGTCGGCCATGTCGGCAAAGGGGCGGCGATGCAGGACGAGGCGCGGCGGGTTCTCCGCAAGCTCCGACCAGCCCGCAGCCATTTCGAGAGCAGTCGGGTCGCGATCGAACGCGTGCACCATTGCGCCCGTGTCCAGCAGCGCTTTCGTATAGCCGCCCGCCCCGAACGTACCATCGACGAACAGCTCGCCCGGCTGCGGAGCCAGCGCTGCAATCACCTCGTCGAGAAGAACGGGGATGTGCGGGGATGCGTCGGAAGCGGTCACTTCTTCCTCCCCTTCTCGCGCGCATCCTTTTCCAGCGCGCGGCAGGCGGCCTTGGGCATCGCCATTTCCGGGCCCATCTCGTAAAGCCGCGCAGGGTTCCAGACGGTGAAGAAGCGACCACCGCCCTGGAAGAACAGCGCGTCGTCGATCCCGCCGATATCGCGCAGAAACTCGGGCAGGATGAACCGCCCGCTGTCGTCGAACGGCATTGTCTCGAAGCTGTTGAGCTGGGTTGCACGGGTATCGCGGTCGAAATCGCGCCCGAACTTGTAGGCCGATTCCTCTTCCTTATCGAGGATCGCCTCGAAATCATCGACCCGCTTGGTGCCGAAGCCGACCAGGCAATTCCACTTGTCATGCAGCGTGAGGCACAGCCTGCGGTCCTCGGTGGAGAGCTTCACGGCGTTGCGAAACGCAGGAGGCAGCGTGAACCGCCCTTTTTCGCTGCGAAGCGAAAAGGCCTGTCCGCTATATCCCTGAAACGTCTCCGACACGCCCCGCTCTTCCCCGAATGAGCGATTTCCCCATGGACAGATCCCTCCCGTGCCGAGGTGCGCATGCGCCCCGGATCGCGTGGCATCCCACGCGCGAGTCGAATCCTGTCCGTTACGAAACTCGTCTTAGAACGGGACGAATGGGGATTAAAGGGGAAATTTAGGAATTTTGGGTGAGTTACCCACAAGATCGACGCTTTTCCACGCATTCCCGTGGTTAATAGGTGGCCATATTTGGCAACGGAAACGACGTCACCAAGCCAATACACACACCGGAATCTAAGGAAAAGCGTAATTTTACAGGCCGGATGGCGTTATTCGCCGGGTGCGTCCCGCATCATCCCCAACAAGACCCAGAGCACGCCTGCCGCATCGCCCGACCCGGAATTGCGTTCGAACACAGTCGCGTCGGCGACCACCACGGCTCGGCCTTCCACGATCTGGCAGACCGCGATCAGCCCGGCATTGCGGAGGCTGCAATCCGCAGGATCTCCGCCGGCTGGCGGCCGTTTCTCGAACGTCCCGCCATAGGTCACGGGCAGGGTATGCCCGTCCAGCTCGACCTCATGATCGGCTGCATGACCGGCCTCGTCCCCATCGATCCCGTGATCGTGACCATGCCCCTCGCCCTCATCTGCGACCAGTTCGAGCCCCCACCGGGCGAGGATCGGACCGCTCAACGAGACGGCTTGGGGATTGCGCGGGTCGCCAAGGGCGAAATGTGGCTCGCTGGTCAGCATGGGATCGGCCACCAGCAAGACTTTGCCGCCACCGCGCACCCAATCGTCCAGCGCGACATATTCCGCAGGCGTCAAGGCGCGCGGCTGAACGAGCAGGAGCGTATCGATGCCAGCAAGGCTCTTCGCATCCAGCAGGTCCAGCGGCTCGAGCGTGTTATGCGCCTCAACTGCCGAGCGCAGCCAGTGCGCTTCGTCCCCTGCCTGATCCAGCATGTCCGCTACACTTGCCTGAGGCGCACGATAGATCGGCAGCGATGTCATCAGGCCGAAGCGCTGGTCATGCGGTTCTTCGGCAGTGCCCGCAGGTCCGCCCAGCGCAAGAGCCAGTGCGCCGATGGCCAGCAACCCGGCGAGCGCGGCGCCCACCACGATCTTATTCAACGGGCGTGCCCTCGCCCGTTTCCGGCAGGACCGGTCCCTCGGGTACCGGTTCTTCTTCCGCCTGTTCGGGAAGATCGGGGACGACGCCCGCTTCGGTCAGGGGATCGCCCGTCTTGGCGGCGGCATCGGGCTCTACCGGAGCAGCTGCCTGCGAGACCACCGTTTCCTCTGTCTGCAGCGCACTGGCGGTGATGATATGGGCAATGCCGACTGTGACGATCACGGCCAGCAGGCCACCCACGCCGGTTTTGAGACGCTGCATCACGTCCGGAGTCATGATCTCCGGAAGGGAATCCCGCGGTCCTTCGCGATCTGGGTCGGGCAGGATGGCCATGTCAGGCACACTAGAGTGCCATCCAGTTGCGTCAATCCGCCAGCCAGTCGAACACGGGCAGGTCCTTCTCGCGCAGCCAGTCCGCGTTGTAGATGGTAGAGAGGTAGCGGAAGCCCGTGTCGCACAGGATCGTCGCAACGCGGGGTGCCTCGCGCCCTTGCGCAACCAGCTGCTGGCCAAGCGCCACCGCCCCTGCAACATTGATGCCCGACGACAGGCCGAGGCACAGCCCCTCTTCCTTCAGGAGCCGGGCGACCCATTGCAGCCCCTCCTCGTCGGAGATGCGGAATTGCGTATCGATCGGCGCCCCATCGAGATTGCCGGTGATCCGCCCCTGTCCGATCCCCTCGGCAACCGAGGATCCTTCCGAAGACAGTTCGCCGTGCGCAAAGTAATTGTACAGCGCCGCCCCGTGCGGATCGGTAAGCGCAATGCATACATCCTCGCTCCGCTCCTTGAGGCCCAGGGCCACGCCCGCGATCGTTCCGCCGGTCCCCGCGGCGCAGGTAAAGCCATCGACGCGACCTTCCATTTGCTGCCAGATTTCGGGAGCGGTGCTTTCGATATGCGCCTTGCGGTTGGCGCAATTGTCGAACTGGTTGGCCCAGATCGCACCCTCGGTTTCTTCCGCAAGGCGGCGCGAGGTGTGCACGAAGTGGCCCGGGTTGGCGAACTTCGTGGGCGGGACCAGCACCAGCTCAGCACCCAGCGCACGCAGCGTGTCCATCTTCTCACGCGACTGGTTGTCGGGCATGACGATGATCGTCTTGTAGCCGAGCGCATTGGCGACCAGCGCAATGCCGATCCCGGTATTGCCTGCCGTGCCTTCTACCACCGTACCGCCGGGCTTCAGGATGCCGCGTGCTTCGGCGTCGCGGATGATCCACAGGGCCGCGCGGTCTTTCACCGACCCGCCCGGGTTGGCGAATTCGCATTTGCCGTAGATGTCGCAGCCTGCCGCCTCGCTCGGCCCGGCCAGCCGCACGAGCGGGGTGTTGCCGATGAGATCGAGCGGGCGCGGCAGGAGGGCAGGTGCTGTCATCCCTCCCATTTAGCGTGCGACAGCGCGCCGCAGCAACCGCGATAAATCTATCGCAACAGCAACCTAATCTTCGGGAGCGATCGCCACCTTCAGCCCATCGAGATCGGGGGTGAATTCGATCTGGCACGACAGGCGCGAGGTTTCGACGCGGTGGTCGCTGCTTTCCAGCAGGTCGTCCTCGTCCTCGCTCATCGCGGGCAGCTTGTCCGTAAACGCAGGGTCGACGTGGACATGGCAGGTCGCGCACGAACAGCAGCCGCCGCACAGCGCCAGCAGCTCGTCGAAGCCATTGTCGCGGATCGCCTCCATCACGGTCAGGCCATCTTCGACCTCGATCATGCGTTCGGTTCCGCTGCGGTCGACTACGGTTAGCTTGGGCATTGAATGTCCTTTTCCCTCCACGAGAGGCGCGTTGCGCCCTCGCCATTGACGCGGCAGCTAAAAGCTGCGTTTCGGCATTGCAAGAGAAGGACGTGATCGGGGAGGCTTCCAGTGGGCTTGAGTAACGAGCAGATCAGGACAAGCCTCGATATCGTTGCGGCAGACGAGCCTGCGATTGCGAGAGCGATCGAACTGGCGGGATACCCGGAAGAACGCATACGCCCGACCGGGTACCAGACCCTGCTGCGCACCATCGTGGGCCAGCAGGTCAGCGTGGCGGCCGCGGCATCGGTATGGAACAAGCTGGAGGATCATCTCGGCGCGGAGATGGCGCCGGACAAGCTGATCGCCAGCGATTTCGATTCTCTGCGTGCATGCGGTCTCTCGCGCCAGAAGCAGGGCTATGCGCGGTCCTTGTGCGAACTGGTATGCGCGGGCGAGCTGGACCTCGAAAGCCTGCCTGCGGACGATGAAGACGCAATCGCGGAGTTGACCCGGATCAAGGGCATCGGGCGCTGGTCGGCAGAGATTTACCTGCTGTTCGCAGAGGGGCGCCCCGACATCTGGCCGGCAGGCGATCTTGCCGTGATGGCGGGCATCGGGAAAATCCTGGGCCTGGACGAGCGACCCGACGAGAAGGCTACGCGCGCCCTGGCCGAGCCTTGGCGACCTCACCGCGGTTCGGTGGCCATCCTGACATGGCACTGTTACAATAATCCCGCCATGTAAGCCGTCTGTCGATGGAAAGTTGACTTGCCAGTGAGTAAAGTTCACTTTCCAGCCATCACGCAACCGGGAGATCTGAAGATGACCATCAAACGAACCTTGCTCGCCACCAGCACCCTCGCCGCCCTTGCGCTGGCGTTGCCAGGTGTCGCGGGCGCCAATGCCATGAACGAAAGTGCAAGCATGACCGAAACCACCCAAGCCGCCCCGCTGATCGAGCGCGAAGCGCTGTTCGGCAATCCGACCAAGGCGGCAGGACAGATCAGCCCCGATGGCAAGTGGATCAGCTGGCTCGCGCCATCGAACGACGTGCTCAACGTGTGGATGGCCCCGGCCGACAATCTCGATGCCGCGAAGGTGATGACCAAGGCGACCGACCGCCCGATCCGGCAGTATTTCTGGGCGCCCGACAGCCAGAGCCTGCTCTACATCCAGGACAAGGGCGGCGACGAGAACTTCCTGCTCTACGGCGTCAATGTCGAGACAGGCGTCGAAACCACGCTGACCGATTTCGAGAATACCCGCGTGATGCTCGTGGGCGGCTCGGACAAGATCAAGGACAAGATCCTGGTCGGCCTCAACAATCGCAATCCGCAGTTCCACGACGTGCACATGCTCGATCTGAACACGGGCGAACTGACGCTCCTCATCGAGAACAACGGCTATGCCGGTTTCGTTGCGGACGACAATCTCGACGTGCGCCTCGCGCTTCAGCCCAATGCCGAAGGCGGGATGAACTTCTACAAGGTGATCGACAACGAAGTTGCGGCAGAGCCGTTCGGCCAGACCGGGCTGGAAGATTCGCTGACGACCAATCCCGGCGGGTTCACCACCGATGGCAAGACGCTGTACTGGGTCGACAGCCGCGGTCGCAACACCGCCGCGCTGACCGCGATGGATTTCGAAACGGGCGAAACGACAGTGATCGCCGAAAACGACAAGGCCGATATCGGCGGCACGATCCGCGATGCTGAAACCGGCGAGGTAGAGGCCTATTCGGTGAACTACCTCAAGAACGAGTGGACCGCGCTCGATCCGGAGATCAAGGCATCGCTCGACTTCCTGGAAGCGAACCTCGAAGGCGAGTTCGGCATTTCCTCGCGCACCGAAGACGACACCAAATGGATCGTGGGCAACGATCCCGTCGTCGCACCCGCCAAGAGCTTCCTGTTCGATCGCGAAGCGAGCACACTGACCGAGCTGTACGTGACCCGACCCGAACTGGTGGGCGCTCCGCTCCAGCCGATGCATACGCTGGAACTGAAATCGCGCGATGGGCTCACCCTGCCCTCCTACCTCACCCTGCCGCCCGGCAGCGACAGCGATGGTGACGGCAAGCCGGACGAAGCAGTGCCGATGGTGCTGCTGGTCCACGGCGGCCCGTGGGCGCGCGACGGATACGGCTACAACAGCTATCACCAGTGGCTCGCCAACCGTGGCTATGCGGTGATGAGCGTCAATTTCCGCGGCTCGACCGGCTTCGGGAAGGACTTCATCAACGCATCCAACCTGCAATGGTCGAAAACGATGCACGACGACCTGATCGACGCCACGAAGTGGGCTGTCGATGAAGGCATCGCGATCGAAGACAAGGTTGCGATCATGGGCGGTTCCTACGGCGGCTATGCCACGCTGGTGGGCCTGACCTACACGCCCGAAACCTTCGCCTGCGGAGTCGACATCGTCGGCCCGTCCAACCTCGAAACGCTGCTCTCCACCATTCCGCCCTATTGGGCGCCGGTGGTGGCGCAGTTTCACGAGCGGATGGGCAATCCCAACACGCCCGAAGGCAAGCAGCTGCTGATGGACGCCTCTCCGCTCTACAAGGCCGACCAGATCGTGCGGCCGCTGCTGATCGGCCAGGGCGCCAACGATCCGCGCGTGAACCAGGCGGAAAGCGACCAGATCGTAGCCGCTATGACGGAAAAGGGCATCCCGGTGACCTATGTCCTCTACCCGGACGAAGGGCACGGCTTTGCCAAACCCGCCAACAACATTGCCTTCAACGCGGTGACCGAGAATTTCCTCGCGACCTGTCTTGGCGGACGCGCGGAACCGATCCGCGACACGGTGGAGCAATCCACCGCCGAAATCGTCGAAGGTGCGGATTTCGTCCAGGGACTGGCCGCCGCAATCGACTGACACCTGTTCGCCATCAGGTGACACGGAGCCGCACTCGCATTACGCGGGTGCGGCTTCTTTTTTGGATGAGACCGAGCAAATGAAAAAAGCGATTTTCGTGACGGGTGGTGCATCGGGTATCGGGCGCGCCATTGCCCAGCGCTTTGCCGATGGCGGCTGGTTCGTCGGGATCGGCGATGTCGATGAAAAGGGCATGGTCGAAACCCAGCACCTGATCGGGCTCGGCAACAGCTTCGGCTATAAGTTCGATGTACGCGACCGCGATGCGTGGGACGCCTCGCTGGAAGCATTCTCTAGAGCAGCGGGCGGCCGGATCGACGTGATCGCAAATAATGCGGGCATCCCGCTGGGCGGTACGATCGACCAGAACAGCGTGGCCGAGATAGAGCGCTGCCTCGACATCAATCTCAAAGGTGTGCTGTTCGGCGCGCAGGCCGCGCTGCCGCATCTCAAACAAACTGCGCCGGGATCGTGCCTGCTCAACACCGCCAGCGCCGCAGGGATTTATGGCACGTCGGGCGCCAGCGTATATTCCGCGACGAAGTTCGGCGTGCGCGCGCTAACCGAAAGCCTCGATGCCGAATGGTCCCAGCACGGCATCAACGTGCGCTCGATCATGCCCAGCTTCATCGACACGCCGCTGATCCAGCACAATCCCAACGACCGCAGCAATGCCTCGATCAAGGAGCAGGTGATGGCTGCCGGGCTGGAGATCACGCCGGTGAACGAAGTCGGCGAGGCCGCGTGGGAGGCCGTGCACGGCGACAAGCTGCACACGACCGTGGGCAAGACAGCCAAGCGCGTGGCCTTTGCCTCCCGCTGGATGCCGGGACAGATGCGCAAGCAGGCACGTAAACGTGCCGCGCTGGGCGTCGACTAAATCAGTTTCGGGATCGCCAAGGCGAACCCGAGCGTCACCCGCCCCGCCTCCCCACCCGGCCACCATATCGTGGGTGGACCCTTGGTGGCCGGGTGGGGAGGCGGGGCGGGAGGTCTGACTCCAGAGATTAAAGCGCGTTGATGGCCTTCGCCATTTCCACGTCGCGCATCGAAAGTCCGTCGGCATCATGCGTGGTGAGCGTGATTTCGACCGTATTGTAGACGTTGGACCATTCGGGGTGGTGATCCTGCGCGTCCGCCAGCAAGGCAACGCGGCTCATGAAGGCCCACGCCTCGCTGAAGTCCTTGAACCTGAACGTCCGCTCGATCGCATCGCGTTCGCTCGCCATTGCCCATCCGTCGAGCGCGCCCAACCAGGTTTCGCGTTCCGCATCGCTCAGTTTCTCGACCGCCATCGCATGTCTCTCCATCTCGGGTGATATTGCCGTGAGGCGGGCTCTCGCCTAACCCGCTGCCCCATGCAAGCCCGCCTTTCCGCGATCGACCTCGCCTGCCGCAAGGGCGAACGGCTGCTCTTCGCCAAGCTGAACCTCGATCTCGGCCCGGGGGACATGCTGCAGGTTCGCGGGCCGAATGGTGTCGGCAAGACGAGCCTTCTGCGGATCCTCGCGGGGTTGTCGCAACCCTTTGCAGGATCGGTGGAGCGAACCGGCGAAGTCGGGCTGGTCGACGGCAGGCACGCACTCGATACCGAGCGCACGCTGGAAGATGCGCTGGGCTTCTGGGCGCGGCTCGATGGCAGTGCCAACGTACACGACCCGCTGGATACACTGGGTATCGCCCCGCTTGCCGACATCCCGACCGGGTATCTTTCGACCGGGCAGAAACAACGCGCCGTGATCGCCCGCTTGCTGTTGCGGGACCGCCCTATCTGGCTGCTGGACGAGGCGTTCGCCGGCCTCGATGCGGCTTCACAATCGCTGCTGGCGCACCTGATAGCGGAGCACTGCGCAGCCGGTGGCCTGTGCGTGTTCGTCTCGCACCAGTCGGTGGACCTGCCTGCACAGGTACTCGATCTGGCGGAGTACGCCGCATGAGGGCTTTCGCGATCCTCCTGCGCCGCGATCTCGCGATCCTGCTGCCGGGAGGCGCTCGCGGTTCGGCGTTCCTGCCGCTGATCTTTTTCCTGCTGGTCGCGATCCTTTTTCCCTTCGCGGTGGGCCCGGAGCCGAGCCTGCTCGCCCGAACCGGTGGCGGGGTGCTGTGGGTCGCGGCACTGCTCGCGAGCATCCTCCCGCTCGACCGGCTGGTCGCCGCCGACCGCGAGGCAGGCGTGTTCGACCAGCTTGCCTTGCGCGGGATCAGCGAAGAGGTCGCGATGACCGCAAGGCTGTTCGCCCACTGGCTCAGCTTTGCACCGCTGATGCTGATCGCCACCCTGCCCGCCGCCGCGCTGCTCTCGCTCACCGGCGAGACCTTCTGGCGGCTGTTCGTCAGCCTGCTGGCGGGGACGCCGGGGCTCGCGGCCATCGGGCTGGTTGTCGCCGCGCTGCTGGCAAGCCTGCGGGGAGGCACTGCGCTGGCCGGACTGCTGCTCGCGCCGATGGCCGTGCCGCTGGTGATCTTCGGCGCGGGTCACCTCGCGCGCGACGACATCTCCGGCGCGCTGTTCGCCGCCGCGTTCAGTCTCGTCGTATGTGCAATCGCCCCCTTCGCCTCCGCTGCGGCGATCCGGGCTGCGCGGGACTAGGAATAAGGCGGCTTGTCGCGGCCCGTGGGGCTGAGGGTGAAGATCTCGACCCCGTCTTCGGTGATGCCGAGCGAGTGTTCGAACTGCGCCGACAGGGACTTATCGCGGCTCACCGCGGTCCATCCGTCCGCCAGCACCTTCGCCCACGGCTTGCCCGCATTCAGCATCGGCTCGATGGTGAAGAACATGCCCGGCTTCAGTTCCGGCCCGGTGCCCGCCTGCGCGGCATGCACCACTTCGGGCGCGTCGTGGAACAGTCGCCCCAGCCCGTGCCCGCAGAACTCGCGCACCACGCCGTAGCGATGCTGGCGCGCATGCGCCTCGATCGCGGCGCCAATATCGCCCAGCCGCGCGCCTGGTTTCCCGGCAGCCTCGATCCCGATCATCAGCGCCTCGTGCGTTACCTCGACCAGCTTCCTCGCCTTCAGGGGCGGATCGCCGGCGAAGAACATGCGCGACGTATCGCCATGCCAGCCGTCGAGCAGTGGGGTCACGTCGATATTGACGATGTCGCCATCCTTCAGCGTCTTCTCGCTCGGGATGCCGTGGCAGATGACATGGTTGATCGAGATGCAGCAGCTATGCGTGTAACCGCGATAGCCCAGTGTCGCGGGCACCGCACCGCCATCCAGCATCATGCCGCGCACCGCATCATCGATGCTCGCGGTCGTGACACCCGGCTTCACCAGTTCGGGCATCGCGTCGAGGATTTGCGCCGCCAGCCGACCGGCCTTGCGCATGCCTTCGAACCCGTCGGGGCCGTGCAGCTTGATGGTCCCGTCGCGGTAGACGTCGGTATCGGCAGTGATGGTCTGATATTCGGTCATGCGCCCCAGATACGCATCAACCGGCCAAAAAGCGAGATCAGGAGATAAAATCCTCGCGATAACGCGGCTTGATCGCTTCTCTCAGCGCGTCGTCGATGCCCAGTTCGACCTCGTAATCGCCTTCGGCATAGGGGCCCGCCACATAGGGCGCAGCATAGAGCATGATGCGATCGAACCGCTCGCCATTGGACAGGAGGACCAGTTCCAGCTCCTCCAGCGCCGGACAGCGACCGAACATATCGTCCTCGTCGGTCACCTCACCGCCGCGGCGGGCCATGCGCTGGACATTGAGGGCATCGCAATAGCGCGTACCCAATGCCTCCGCGAGCGCCTCTTGCGATTCAAACAACATGATCGGTTCGAGCAGTCGCTGCGATCCGCTGTTCCACAAGACACTGCTGAGCCCGTAATTGCCGTGGGCCCCGCCGAAATAGGTCGATCCGTTCTCGACCAGGCTCAGCCAGTTTTCGGTTTTCCCGGCCAGCTTCCACTCGATGGTGACCATGTAGCGGTTGTAGGGGAAACCCTCTTCGCGGGCATCCTCGCTCGCTTCGCGCGCGGCGCGTTGCAGATCCGACTCCTCGCGATTGGCCTGCTCGTCCAGCCGTTCCTTCAGCGCCGGGACGGAGCCCAGCGTTTCGGGATAAGAGAAGGAGAACGCGTAAAGATCGGTCTGCTCGGTAATGTCGCGCGCGGCGCCGTCGGGATCGGGAAGCGCGTCTTCCGCGGCCCCTGCCTGCTCGGAGCCATTACTCTCCACACCCGCTTGCTTTTCAAGCTCTTCGGGCGAGGTGCACGCGGCAAGACCTGCACAGATCGCAATCAAAATCGTGGCAAAACGTGCTGCCATTTCCGATCAAATCCCTCGCTTTGGCGCGAATCCGGTTGAGCCGACGCGCCTACATCGCCATGCACAATATAATGAGCGATACAGCATTAATACAGGCAGATCGTGGCCAGGACGCGATCAATCTCCATCTCGTAAACGAAGCGGGCTTTGCCGATTGGGCCAAGCAGTTGAGCGATACGCAGCGCGCCACGCTGGATGCGCAGAGGTTCACGGGCAAGGGATACGAAACCGCCATCGTGCCAGCCAAGCCGGGCGAAGGCGCCGCCTGGTTCGCGGTTGGCGGGGTGGCGAACCCCGATGACCTGTCGAGCTGGTGCATGGCGCGGCTGGCTGAAATCCTGCCCGAGGGAACCTATCGCCTCGTAGGCCGGGAGCCCGGCCCCGCCCTGCATGGCTGGCAGACCGCGCAGTACAAGAACATCGCCTATCGCAGCGATGCGGAGGTGCCAGGCCCGCGCGTGCTCCTGACCAAGGATGCCAAGGCAATCGAGCCTGCGATCGCCGAGGCAGAGGCGGTCAATATGGTCCGGCGGCTGGTCGACGCCCCGCCCGAGCATATGGGACCCGCCGGAATCGAAGCGGAAATAGAGGCTCTGGCCAAGGCGCACGAAGCGAAGCTGGAGGTGACGCGCGGCGACCAGCTGGAACAGAACTATCCGCTCGTGCACGCCGTTGGCCGTGCTGCGGCACGCCACCACGCGCCGCGCATCATGCACCTCACCTGGGGCAAGGCGGACAACCCGGTGCTGGCCATCGTCGGCAAGGGCGTGACCTTCGATTCCGGCGGCCTCGACATCAAATCGAGCGCAGGCATGGCGCTGATGAAGAAGGACATGGGCGGCGCAGCGCATGCAATCGCTCTCGCCAGACTGGTGATGCAGCACAACCTGCCCGTCCGCATGCACCTGCTGGTACCCTCGGTCGAGAATGCGATTTCGGGCAATGCCTTGCGCCCCGGCGATATCGTGAAGAGCCGCAAGGGAATAACGGTCGAAATCACGAATACCGATGCGGAAGGCCGCCTGATCCTGGCCGATGCGCTTGACCGGGCGAGCGAGGAATCGCCCGACCTGATGATCGATTTCGCCACCCTGACGGGTGCGGCGCGCGTGGCGCTGGGCCCCGAATACCCGGCACTGATGACGCGGCGCGACGATACGGCCGATGCCCTGATCGCGGCAGGCAAGGCGCATGATGACGAGCCGTGGCGGCTGCCTTTGCCCGAAGGCTACGCCGAATGGCTCGATTCCCCGCTGGCCGATTGCATCAATGCCCCGAAGAACGGGTTCGCCGGGGCGAGCGTGGCGGGCCTGTTCCTCGACAAGTTTGTTGGGCCCGATATCGATTGGGCCCATTTCGATACCTATGCATGGCGCCCCACACCCAAGCCGGGTCGTCCGAAAGGTGGCGAGGCCTATGGCCTGCGAGCGAGCTGGCACATGTTGCGAGCGCGTTATGGGGTATAAACCACTTGCAGCTTATGCATGCGCGGGCGCGGAGGTTGTTTGCCGCGCAACCACGGGCTAAGCGCGCGGACAACGAACATGAAAACCGATCTGCATTCGTGACCGAACCCAAACCGACCGCCCCTTTAGAGGGTCCTTTCTGCCTTTCCGGCCCAGTCCAGTGGCCCGACAAGGGCACGCTGCCCCTGCGCCGCGATCTGGCGCACATTGCGCTCGCCAAGCAGTTTCTCGTCGCCAATTACGCAGAGCCGACCATCATGCATATCGGCAGCGATCCGGCGCCCCTGATCCGTTCGACCAAGAGCGAGGATGACGTGATCGAAACGCTGGAAGCGGGCGCCGCCTTCCAGGCGCTCGATGTCACGACCTCATGGGTGTGGGGCTGCCTCGGGCCGGAGGGTCCTTCCGGCTACGTCAAGCGGACCGCCTTTACCTGATGGCTACCAAGGTCTTCGTCGATGGCGCGGCGGGCACTACCGGTCTGGAAATCGTCGCGCGGCTGGAAGCGCACCCTCATTTCGAACCTGTCGTACTTGGCGAAACACTCCGCAAGGATGTGAATGCGCGGCGCGAAGCGCTGAACGGCACGCCATTCGCGGTGCTGTGCCTGCCCGACGATGCTGCGCGCGAGGCCGTGGCGCTGGTCGATCCGGCCAGCAAGACACGGATCGTTGATGCCTCTTCGGCGCATCGCGTGGTCGATGGCTGGACTTATGGTTTCCCCGAGACAACCGGGCACGAGGCGATCGCGAGCGCCAACCGCGTGAGCAATCCGGGCTGCTACCCCACCGGCTTTCTCGGCCTGGTCGCACCGTTAGTGCGCGCAGGGCTACTGCCTGCCGACTGGCCGTTCACCTGCAACGCGGTGAGCGGCTATTCGGGCGGCGGCAAGGCGCTGATCGAGCGGTTCGATGCCGAACCCGATATTGCCTTTCGCGCCTATGGGCTTTCGCTCAATCACAAGCACCTGCCCGAAATGCAGCAGCATGCCGGGCTGAAGCACGGCGTATTGTTCGCTCCGTCGGTCGTGCCGGCTTTTCGCGGGATGATCGTCGAAGTGCCTCTGCACCTGGGGGCGATGGCGACCGACCCGAATGCCGATGCGCTGAGGGATGCGCTGGATGCATTCTACCAGTCGTCCGACGTGGTGCGGGTGATGCCCGATGCAGACCCTGGCGAGCTTCTGCTGCACCGCAGCAAGGCGCCGTGGGATGGCATGGAGATCTACGTTTTTGGCAACGAAGGCGGCGGGAATGCGCGGCTCGTCGCGGTGCTAGACAATCTCGGCAAAGGCGCCAGCGGGGCCGCGATCCAGAACCTCAACCTGATGGCAGGCTTTCCGGAAACTTCCTCGTTGCGTCTGCGCCAGTCATAATCGGCACGAAAACCGACTTTCCGGCGCAAAAAACTTGCCCCTTTATCGCAGTGCAACATTGCACTAGGCTCCATATGACAATTTGCCGACTCGCGTCGGCCAAGGCGTTCGGAGGACACCAGTCGCGGTGAAAAAGATCGAAGCGATCATCAAACCCTTCAAGCTCGACGAGGTGAAGGAAGCGCTGCACGAAGTCGGCGTATCGGGGATCACGGTGACCGAAGCGAAAGGCTTCGGGCGACAGAAGGGCCATACAGAGCTCTATCGCGGCGCCGAATATGTGGTCGATTTCCTCCCCAAGGTGAAGCTGGAGGTCGTCGTGCCCGACACGCTGGCCGAGCGTGTGGTCGAGGCGATCGCCGGCACCGCCCAGACCGGTCGCATCGGCGACGGCAAGATCTTCGTCTCCACAATCGATTCCGCGCTGCGCATCCGTACGGGTGAGCGCGACGACGACGCCCTTTAATTTCCGCAAGCTAACGGCAGCCGCCACCCACAATCCGAAAGGAATATCATGTCCAGTGCAAAAGACGTTCTGAAGCAGATCAAGGAACAGGATATCGAGTGGGTCGACCTGCGATTTACCGATCCCAAGGGCAAGTGGCAGCACCTGACCATGGTGGCGGGGCTGCTGGGCGAAGACGAGCTGGAAGACGGCCTGATGTTCGACGGTTCGTCGATCGCTGGGTGGAAGGTCATCAACGAATCAGACATGATCCTGCGGCCCGACCTGTCGCGGACCTATATCGATCCGTTCAGCGCAACGCCGATGATGATCATCTTCTGCGATATCGTGGAGCCCAATACGGGTGACTGGTATGCGCGCGATCCGCGCTCCACCGCCAAGCGCGCCGAGAACTACCTGAAGAGCACCGGCATCGGCGACACCGTCTACGTCGGCCCCGAAGCCGAGTTCTTCATGTTCGACGATGTGCGTTTCGAGGACGGCTATGCCGGTTCGGGCTTCGCGATCGACGATGTCGAGCTGCCGACCAATTCGGGCAAGGAATATGAATCGGGCAACATGGCCCACCGTCCGCGCGCCAAGGGTGGCTATTTCCCTGTCGCACCGGTCGACTCCGCGGTCGATATTCGTGGCGAGATGGTCTCGACGATGATCGAGATGGGCCTTAACTGCGACAAGCACCACCACGAAGTGGCCGCTGCGCAGCACGAGCTGGGCCTGACCTTCTCGACCCTGGTCGAAACCGCCGACCAGATGCAAATCTACAAGTACGTCGTGCACCAGGTCGCCCACCTCTACGGCAAGACGGCAACCTTCATGCCCAAGCCGATCAAGGAAGATAACGGCTCGGGCATGCACACCCACATGTCGATCTGGGCCGATGGCAAGCCGACCTTTGCCGGCACCGGCTATGCCGGCCTGTCCGACAATTGCCTGTTCTACATCGGCGGCGTCATCAAGCACGCTCGCGCGCTGAACGCCTTCACCAACCCGACCACCAACAGCTACAAGCGGCTGGTTCCGGGCTTCGAGGCGCCGGTGCTGCTCGCCTACTCGGCGCGCAACCGCTCCGCCTCCTGCCGCATCCCCTATGGTGCGGGCGAGAAGGCGAAGCGCGTGGAATTCCGTTTCCCCGATGCGATGGCCAACCCCTACCTCGCATACTCGGCGCTGCTGATGGCCGGCCTCGACGGGATCACCAACAAGATCCACCCGGGCGAAGCGATGGACAAGAACCTGTACGATCTTCCGCCCGCCGAACTGGCCGAAGTGCCCACCGTGTGCGGTTCGCTTCGCGAAGCGCTGATGGCACTGGAAGAAGACCACGAGTTCCTGCTGAAAGGCGATGTCTTCACCAAGGACCAGATCGACGCCTATGCCGAGCTGAAGTGGGAAGAGGTCCTCCGCATGGAAACGACCCCCAACCCGGTCGAGTTCGACATGTACTACAGCGCATAAGCGCCTGCTTCACAGAACATGGAAAAGGGCCGTCGGAGCGCATCCGGCGGCCCTTTTGCGTATCGGGTTAAGGTATAGCGTCAGTTCGGCCCCCGCATCAACAAGCCACGGCGGGCGGTCTGCCAGAATGCGCCAACCAGCAAGCTCGCGGCGAACATGCTCAACCAGTCGAGCGGAGCAGGCCCGGCCACATAGTCCAGATGCGCCAGCATCGCCCAGCCGCCCCCGATCACGAAGACGATATAGAATGCGGAGGACACCGCATCATTGCTCAACGCGCGTTGCAACTCGTCCGTATGGCGATGCGAAACGATGCTGAGGACGGTGGCAACCACGATCAGAGCGATCGCGCCGATCAGGCCGGTCTGCGCAGGCAGGAATGCGCCCTCGCCCGACAGCGCCAGCAGCATGAGCGCGCCCCCCAGCAGGATCATCGCGACGCCGCTGTAGGACAGCATCTTGCGCTGCTCGCGCAGTTCGTCCGCATCCTCGACATTCAGGAACTTTGCGCCAAACCCCGGGCTCAGCACACCGACCAGCACAGAAAGCCCTGTGAACGCGTAAAGAGCGCCCACGAGCCCGCCAATTTCGCGCGAGTCCCCCAGATCGGCGCCATTGGCCATTTCGCTCAGGTTGAGAAAGCCGAACGCGACCAGGAATCCTGCAATACCCCCGCCGATCAGCGGCAGGATGAGGCGGCGCCAGAGCGGCTTCTTGATGGTTTCGGTGGTCATTCGGTCGGCTCCCAATCGTCGATAAACAGGTCAGGGACGGACACGGCGAACAACTTCGCCATGCGCAGCGCCAGCGGGAGGGACGGATCGTATTTGTCGGTTTCGACCGCGTTGATCGTCTGGCGCGAGACACCGAGCCGCCGGGCCAATTCGCCCTGGCTCCAGCCTGCGCCTTCGCGATAGTGCTTTACGCGGTTCTTCAAAGTCCGTTTCCTCCTGCCGGCCAACGACTCTCCGCGGCCTGACAAGAGGTCTTTACAGTAAAGAGCTCTTGTCAGTCAAGAACTCTTTACAATTCTTAGATTAAGATGGACTAGGTGAGCCGCCAAAGGATCAATCGGCAGGCCATCGCTAGATAGTTTGAGGCTGGCAGAAGCTGACGCATCAACTGGGGAGCGCAATCTCGTCCCGAAAAATCTCAATAACCTTAGCGACTGCTTCGCATCCCTCGATAAGGGTACGCGTTACCGGCTTTCCCGCAAGGTTCGCTGGCTCTTCGAATGATATGTCGACGCTGAAGTCAGACTTCTCATCGATCTTGGTGCCAGGCGGGAAAGAGAATACGTTACCAACGAGGGTCCCGCCCCCACTGATCCTACCTCCGCCGATTGTGATGATGTTGTCCGCCTTGTTTCGGCTAACAACTGGCGTCATCAGTCTGTGCTTATCGACGTTGTCGGAGGTTATGACTCGCCAGAGGGTGTCGCCAATCGCGTGCGCTCCGTTTGTTGCACTATAAGGTTGGATTCTCTCAAGGATAAGTTCCTCAAGGCCGGGATACTTCCTGCTGAGATCGTAGAGCGCACCGGCTCGCTTGGGTTTGCGGTGTTTGTCTCCGGCCCTAGGTTCCTTGAAACTGGATTTCAGGTTCGGCAGGTCGGAAGTGAAAGGGAAAATGGTATTATTGTCCGACAAACCAGCGGCTCGCGCCATCTCGGAGACTAGGTAATCGAGGGCCGACCTGAGATTTCTGATACAATCGCCGATTGCGAGTGGAATGTTGATGGGAATCGGGGGTTGGAGAAGAAACTGATCGACAGCATAAGGCAAATCAACTGCTTTGCCGGTTGCGGCTTGGAAATGCTGCTCAACTATCCCTTCCCAAGCGACGCTGACCTCATGTGCATGATGGCGCGCCCTATAAAGCTTGAGGGCCGATTGTCGAAATTTCACATTCTCTTCAAACGCACCTAATCTTGGCAATGCGACCCTTAATGCTACTGATCTCATAGATGTCACCGATCAAAACCAAGAAGACGAGAGACTAGAGCTGAATCATAACACATCTGGTCGCTATTTCGACACTTAAACCCCCAAGTAATCCGCTCTTTATACGCCAGCCTTCAAGCCGTGCCGTTGAAAAACTTGTAAACCGGCCTGAACCCTATCGGGCCGCGTTTCACCCGCGCTTCGGCAGCGGCGAGCGCCTTGGGGTAGATTTCCGTGAACAGGTGATCGAATGTCCGGTCCCAGCTATATTCGCGCTCGATCAGGTCGCGTGCCTCGCGCCCCATTGGCTCGACCTTGTCTGGCCAGATATCGAGCACCGCCTGCGCCATCGCGTCGATGTCTCCAACGGGAACCAGCACGCCGTTCTCCGGCGAAACGCGGCTCGGCATGGCACCGCTATCCACCCCGATCACCGGCAGTCCGCAGGCCTGCGCTTCGATGATCGAGATGCCGAACGTCTCGCTCGGCATGGCCGAAACGTAGATATCCGAGGATGCGAGCGCACGCGCCATCCCGGCACGGTCGGTCATGAAGCCCGGGAACGCGACCGGCAGACCCTCGGCCTCCACCTTCAGTTCCTCGGTCAGCTTGCCATCGCCCAGCATCACCAGCGCGGCATCGAGCTCGCGTGGCAGCTTGCGGAACATCGCGATCAGCTGGTCCGCGCCCTTTTCGTAGTCGATCCGCCCGGCATAGATCAGCAGCGGACCCTTGGTATGGCCCAGCCCCATCTCCTCGCGAAAGCCGGGATCGGCCTTGCCCGGATGGAAGATGTCGCCATGCACGCCCAGCTTCAGCCGGTCGGGATCATGCACCTTCATCCGGCTGAGCGTGGGGATGGAATCCTCGCCAAGCACATAGACCCGGTCGAACTCGCGATAGGTAATTTCTCCATAACAGCAGCTCTGCCAGCGCCAGAAACGCCCCAGCTGCTCACCCATCAGCTTGCTCGCCACACGATACACCTGCGCTTCGGGGAAATCGGTGCGATATCCAGCGACCAGCGCGGTGCCCGGATGGCGGCGACGGTGATTGATCGCAGTCCACGGCAATACCCAGGGGCACAGTGATTCGATGATGTCGGGCTGGTATTTCTCCAGCACCTCGCGCACCGGCCCGGTCTT
Source organism: Alteriqipengyuania sp. (assembly GCF_964222115.1). Classification (NCBI taxonomy): domain Bacteria; kingdom Pseudomonadati; phylum Pseudomonadota; class Alphaproteobacteria; order Sphingomonadales; family Erythrobacteraceae; genus Alteriqipengyuania; species Alteriqipengyuania sp. The sequence continues at coordinate 7,276 of NZ_CAXQBM010000071.1, read as the reverse complement.
GGTGATGAAACGGTAATTCGGGCTGTTCTCGATCCCGCCGGCAGCAATCTCGCACCAGATCAGGCGCCCATCCTCGACCACCTTGGTCTCTGGCCCCGGCACGATCTGAAGCAGGCGATGGTCCGTGCAATCCTGCACATACCGGCGCTTTTCCTTCAGATAGGTGCTGATCCCCCCGCCGCCGCGCGGCGAATAGCTCTGGGTCAAATCGCACACCAGCAGCGGCTCGGTTGTCGAAGTCATGGGTTCGTCAGATACCGTATTTCTGTTTGTTGGGCGGGGAGATGGTGCCTGCCTCTGCCCCCGTCCACCGATATACAGGATGAACCGCCGCGCCACCCCTCCTATGTTGCGTGCATGCAACGGCTGCTTTGCCCTGCCTCATCGCCATTCGCAGCATCAGTAATCGCGGCTTGCCTCGATTGAGACGCTGTTTCGCCCGATGGTAGAGACTGTCGCCAGCAGCGATAGCCAACTGGTGATGCGGAACTCGGCATCGGTCGCGCTATAGCCCTGCCCGTCGGTGATCAGTTCGATATAGAACCGGCGTCCGATATTCTTGCCCAGCGCAATCGATGTCCCGCGATCCAGGATCGGGTCGGCGGATACGATCCGCAGGCGATCCAGGCCGATGGCACTGCGCAGCTGGTTGATCGGATCGAGCCCGCCACCACCGCGCAGGGAGGCTACTGCGGCACCCAGTTGCAACGCGTCGGTTGCCGAGAGGCTGGTGATCGATCCGCCGAACAACAGGCGCGAGAGGATTTCTTCGTCGGGCAAGGCCGGGTTCGAGCTGAAGTTGATCTCCGGTTCCATCGCATTGCCGTTGATGTTCACGGTGACATCGATGCCATTCGCGTCGGTTTCCGCCTGGATATCCAGCCGCGGGTCGATCGCGCGCGTCTGGTCGAACTCGATCCGTCCGCGTGTCACCTCGAAACGAGCGCCAGCGAAAGTGTAATCGCCGCGAACAATGTTAGCCTCGCCCCCGATCCGCATTTCCTCGGTCGTGCCCCGCACGCGCACGTCCGCGCTCCATTCGCTGTCGAGGCCCATCCCGTCGACATCGACCCGGCTGGGGGCACGCGCGTCTATCAGGAAGCGCCATGGGGCACCCGGCGCGGTCGGCAGGTAGCGATCGCGCGGCAGGTTGATCTCGCGTGTCGGGATATTGGGGATCTTGGTCGTCTGTGCTGCCACACCAAGGCGCCAGCTTGCACGCTCGACCAGCAGGCGCCCCGCGATCGTGCCACCCGATCCGTTTGATACGATCCGCAGCGGTCCGGTGACCGTAGCGGTGAGTCCCCGCGCGTTGACCAGCTGCGCATTGCGCGCACCTGCCCGCAGATCGATCTCCGGCCCACGTCCCGACCCGAGGTTCTTGAGGTCTACTACACCGCTGCCGTTGACCACGCCGCCATTGGGCGCCGTGCCGCGGAAGCTGTTGATCCTGAGGCGCGACCCCGCAAAATCGCCGCGCACGCTCGCGTCCCGGATATCGGTCCCGGAAATCTGGCTCTGCACCCTCAGCTCGTCGCTCGATAGCGAACCGCGCACGCTGGGCCGCGCGAGCGACCCGCGCACATCGGCGGCAATAGCGACCGGGCCTGAGAAATCGAACAGGTCGATTGCCGCGAGACGCCACAGCGACTGCGCCGGCCCGCGATAACGCAGCTGGGCGAACAGGTCGCCCTGCTGCAAACGTTCGACGATATTGCCGGTGCGCGGCAGGTCCGAAATCAGCGCCTGGATTCGGCCTCCCTGCGAGCCATTGTCGGCCAAAATCGCCCGCGCCTGGAGGCTGTTGGCATCGAGCCGCGCAATCAGGGACAGGTCTACAGGCCGCGAGGCAAGGATCAGGCCGGAGCGGGTGAACCTGTCGACCTTCACCCGCGCTTCGCCGGTCGGCACGCCTCCTTCGGGTGCGGCATAGGTTATATTGCCCGAGATCGTCCCGCCCAGTCCGGCATCGCCCAGCACGATATCGCCCACGGATAGCGGAATGTCGTCGACATCCAGCGCAAGGCGTGTTGCGCCGCCGCCGAACTGCCCCTCTGCGATTATAAATCCATCGCCATAGGTGATCTGCGAGCGGTGCAGCGCCCAGCCGCCACCCTCGATTGTCGTGAGCACGGCACGGCGGGGCATGGTCAGCTCGCGCCCGGCGAGATTGCCACGCGCTGCCACGGCGATCCGATCCGGCGCGACATCGGCTGCCAGCTGGAGCGCGAAGCCACGCCCCCGCCGCCCGGCGATTGCCGCGTTCACGGTACCGCGCCCGTTAAACAGCTCCGCGTCGGCGGTCATCCGACCAATGAACAGCGTGCCGTACCGAATGCCCTGCCCGTCCGCTTGACCGCGAATCGTAGTGTTGCCGCCCGCGATCAAGCCGCTGGCCTCTATATCGGCAATCGCGATCTGCAATCCGGTCGCCCCGCTGAAGGTGGCGTTGCGCGCGGCGATATTGACGTCGAAGCCCTGCCCGCCATCGCGCGGTGTGAGGCTGATCGTCCCGTCGAGGCCACCGCCGGTCAGCGCCAGGTCGCCACTCGCAGCACCGTCGCCCAGCGTGATGTCGCCGGTCACCTCGGTATCCGAGACGGTCAGCGTCTGAATCGACAGCCGCGTCGGGCCACCGGCGGGCGAGAACAGCCCGAGTTCGCCATCGAAACGGCCGAGCATCGAATCGCCTTCTGTCTCTATCGCAAAGCCCTCGCCGATCGGGCTGATCGCCACACGCACATCGCGCAGCCCTGCCGCAGGCAAGGGGGAGGCGAAGACCAGTACGGCTTCGGGCCCCCTGTCGGTCAGCGAGGCTTCGACCGTGAAGGGGCCGTAATCGGCCTGACGCCCGCGACCGGCCACGCGCGTGGTGCCCGGAGCGACCTGCCCGTCGATCAGAAGGTTGAGCTTGCGTGAATCGAGCCGAACCTGGCGGAAGTCGATGGGCGCATTCTGCGCGAGCGACACCCCGCCGGAGAAATCGATCAGCGGACCCGCAAGATTGGCAAGCGTATCATTGGTGACGCGCGGGATTTGCCCGCGCACGTCGGCAGTCAGCCGCCACGCGCCGTCATAGACGAAATCGATAGTGCCGCCCGCGTTGACCCGCCCGACCTGTTCGAACAGCAGACCGTTGACTGCCGCCGGGCCGCGCACCTGCCAGCGATTGGCGCCGATATCTCCGCGCAGGGCAAGTTGCGCGCTCGCATCGGGGAAGTTGATCCGGATGGCATCGGAAATCAGCTCCCGCCCCGTGAACACCAGCTGGCCTGTTGCAGTGCCATCGACGAGGCGGGGGTCGGCCATCGCATTACCGGTTTCGATCCGCCCGACCGTCGCATCGACCGGGATGATCCACCGGCTGCCATCGTAAGTCGCGGTGCCCTGCTGGGCGATGCCGCTGATCGAGGTCGTACCCGCTTCAAACCGGTCTGCGGTCAGCCGGAACGGGATAGACAGGTCGCGGAACGAACCATCCAGCGTTCCGCTCGCCTCCGCGCCTTCGAAGCGGAAGCTCTCGCCGAACAGCTGCGGATCGCGAAGATCGGCGGTGAAACGCACCGCGTCGGCACGGTTATCGGCCAGATCTGCAGCGCCTTCCGCCACTAGGCCCAGTCCCTGCCCAAGCACTTCGAATTTGCCGTCGATCACGCGGTCGACGAAGGTACCGGTCGCCTTGATCCGCGTGTCCGCACCCAAGGCGCGCTGGGGAATCCCGGTCAGGAAGGGCGAGGTATCGGCGCGCCCCTTGACACCATAGGTGCCGTCCTGTGCGGTCAACCGGAAACGACCGATCTGTTCGCCATCGCGATTGAGCGACAGGTCGCCTGCCCATTTGGACCACGTGCCATCGCCGTCGAGCCGCGCGACATAATCGCCTTCGATCCCGGCCATGCTGGTGATGACGCCGCCATCGGGTGCATCGATCCTCAGGTCGGCGTCGAAGATATCGCCATCGGGTTCGGCGGTCAGGTCCACAACCAGCCGGTCGCCCTCTCCGAACCGGCCATTGGCTTTCACCATGGCCTTGCCATCGCGAATATCTGCGCTGCCGACCAGGTTGACCCTGCGGCGCTGGTCCCCCGCAATTCCGGGCTCGAGAGTCCAGTCGACCAGTTCGACCCGCCCGAGCTGGATATTGAAACCGGGCAGCATCGGCGCATCCGGATCGCCGGGATTAAGCTCCGGCAAGCGCCTGAGATTACCGCGTTCCGCCTTGAGCGAGCGGATATCGAGGCCATCGGTCAGCCACGCGAGCGGGCGCCACTCCACCTCGGACCGCGGCACGGTGAGGAATACGCCCTTGGGATCGGCCAGCGACACGTCGTGGAGCACTGCGCCGCCGTAGATATTGCCCTCGATCCGCCCGATGGTGATGCGCAGGCCCGTTGCAGGCTCAAGGTTTGCGACCTGATCTACGATCCAGCGCTTGCCAACCGGCGTATTGAGCGTGACGACGAATGCGGCCACCAGCAGGACCAGTGCAGAAAGAAGGCCGATGGCCCATTTGGCGATCCTGCCGCCCGCGCTTTTGCTGCGCGGCTGAAGTACCGCTTCGGGCTCCTGCTTCGGCTCCACCTGCGATGGTCCGGAATCGGACGCAGCCGGAGGCGGCGAAGGCTCAACCGGTGGCCTCGGCGGCTGCTTGGGCGGGTCCGTGCGGGGCTGTTTGTCGGACATCAGAATGCCTGGCCCAGCGACACGTAAACGGCGACGAAGCTGTCCGTCGGACGCGGGTTGATCGGGAACGCGACATCCAGCCGCAGCGGACCGAACCCGGTCAGGTATCGCACGCCAACGCCAGCGCCGACGCGAATATCGCTGAAGTCCGGATACTCCTCCACCCCGACTGAACCGGCATCTACGAAGGGTACGACCTGCACGGCACCGTCGAAGAGCGGGGTCGGGATGCGAGCCTCGGCAGAGACTTCGACCAGCGAGCGTCCACCGATCGGATCGCCATCGGCATTGCGCGGGCCGATGGCGCGATAGCCGTAACCGCGCACCGATCCGCCCCCGCCTGCGAAGAACCGGCGCGACGGAGCGATGCTTGCCAGCGGCGCTCCGGTGATCGATCCAATCGCTACGCGGCCGGCGAGCACCGGTCCGTCATCGCCGATCTGCTGGTAGTAGGACGCGTCCGCCTGATTTCGCAGGTAGAAGCTTTCCATGCCCTGCGTGTGCGAGACTTCCGGCGAGGTCCGCAGCGAAACACGGAAGCCCTCGGTCGGGTTGAGCAGGTCATCGCTCGTATCGATCTGGCCATAGGTCGGCAGCGCGGCGACGAAATAGGTCTGTCGGGGTGGCGGCGTGGCGCTGTTGACCAGGCTGTTGTCGATATCGAACGCCAGCCGTTCATCCGATGCGACCAGTTCCAGCCCGACGCTCCAGCTGAAGGGTTTCTGGAACAGCAGGGTCGAAAGCTGCTCGTACGATGCGATAAAACCAGCCGTGTTGGCGGCGAAGGCCGTGTTGTCGAGCGAACTGGCAAAGGCATCGAGCGTTAGGACTCGGTCGCGCGCACCGAAATTGCTCTTGCGGAAGGTGACGCCGATCAGCTGCTCTTCGGTGCCGATAACGCCGCGCACCTTGAACGCGCCTTCGGGCGGGAACAGGTTGCGATGCTCCCAGCTGCCAGCCACGCGGAATCCTTCTTCCGTGCCATAGCCGATCGCGCCCGCAATCGTGCGCAATTCGGCTTCGGTGAGGCCGATTTCCATATCGACCACGCCCGGTTCGCCATTGGCGGGTGGCTCCGCCTCGACCGGCGTGATCGTAACCGAGGACACCAGACCCGTCGCGATGATGGCGCGCCGCAGGTCGAGCTCCAGGTCGCGCTGGTACAGATCGCCCGGTTCGAACCGCGCAATCGTTTCCAGATGCTTGCTCGACAGGAAATCGGGGCTGTCCGAAATAACGCGACCGAAATTGTACTGCCCCTCGGGCCGCACGATCATCGTCAGGTCGCCTTCGGTGCGGGCATGATCGATCAGCAGTTCCGGCCCGTCCATCTCCGCGAAGGCGAAGCCGTTATTACCGAGAGCATAGTCGAGATCGCCGCGCTCTCGCAGGATGTCGTAACTATCGACGAAGTCGCCAGGGAACAGTTCGAATGCCTGCCGCAGGGTCTGCGAATCGGGGGCCTGATCCAGTTCGCCAAGGTCGATTTCGCCGAACCGGAAACGTTCTCCCGGCAGGATGTTGAACCGTACCTGCGGGCGCTCGTCGGACCCTTCGATCAGGTTCGGCCCGACCTCGCGGATGATCTCGCCATCGTAATATCCAAAGGCGCGTAGCAGGCGGTTGAGGATTTCCTCGTCCTCGCGCGCACGCGCGCCCAGCTGTCCGACATTGGTCTCCGTATCGTCATAAGCCTCGATCGAAGAGAGTAGCTCGAACTGGCTGACGAACAGGTCGACCTGAGGGAAAGCCTCGGGGTCCGACGGGAATGCCAGCGACAGTTGCTCGGTCATGTTCACTACGACCGGGTCGATCAGGAGCGGGCCAGCCTCGAGCGGGTTCTCTTCGGAAAACTCGGCCGAGCCATCATCTTCGATCTGCTCGACGTCCGGCAGCTCGAGCGGATCGGGCCATTCGATGGTCAGCCCCGGCAATTCTGCCACGGGGCTTTCGGGTTCCAGATCTATCGTCTCGCCCGCAAACGGGTCGGGTCCGTCGATTGGCGAAGGTTCCTCTGGAGGGACGCCATCGGCCGCCCATGTCTCGGGATCGTCGATCGCTTCGTCCGGGATCAGTGCCTCGAGCTCTGCATTCGCATCACGATCCTGCGCGTGCGCGATGGCGGACTGGCTGGCAAGGACGACAGCGACTGCCGAAAGGCAGGCGCCGCGAGTGCTGAGCAGCGATTTAACGGCTGACGGCGAGCGCCTTGTCGCCGGCCCCGGCGGCGCTGGTCGCGCTGTCGGAGCGCACGGCATCGCGGATAAGGCGGTCCTGCTCTTCGGTTCCGAGACGGCGCCATCCCCTGGGGCCGAGCCGTTCGAGCGGGCGGTAGCGGATCTTGTACTGCATGCGTGCAGACCCCTCGACCCAGTAGCCGAGGTAGACATACGGGAGGCCTTCTTCTGCAGCGCGGCGGATGTGATCGAGAATGATGTAGTTCCCAAGACCCGATCGTACCTCAATATCCGGGTCGTAGAAGCTGTAGATCATCGACAGCCCGTCGCCCTGCACGTCCGTGAGGCAGGCACCGACCAGTTTTCCTGGCTCGTTACCCTCTCCCGGTTCCCGATATTCAATGACATAGCTGGAT
>NZ_CAXQBM010000070.1:0-8043 GCF_964222115.1 Alteriqipengyuania sp. | reverse complement strand
GTGAGAACGGCCACCGATCTTCTGGCGACCATTAGCGACTCCCCGCGGCTCGACGCAGAACTGCTGATGGCGCATGCGCTGGGGGTCTCGCGCTCGGACATGCTTCTGCGCGCCATGCGCGATCCGGCGCCGGACAGCTTCGATGCGCTGGTCGCGCGCCGTGCCGGTCACGAGCCCGTCGCTTACATCACGGGCAGCACCGAGTTTTACGGGCTGGAGCTGCAGGTCTCGCCATCCGTGCTGATCCCGCGCGGGGATAGCGAAGCGCTGATCGATGCGGCGTGCGAGCACTTTGTGGATCGTGCACCGCCGCAGCGTATCCTCGACCTCGGCACCGGGTCGGGCGCGCTGTTGCTGGCGGCGCTTTCGCTATGGCCGCAGGCCGAAGGCGTGGCGATCGATGCTTCCATGTCCGCGCTCCGGCAGGCGCATTGCAACGCGACGAAGCTGGGAATGGCGGAGCGCTGCACCTTCCTGCGTCGCAGCTGGCGCAAGGGCGGCTGGCAGCGCGATCTCGGCCGGTTCGACCTGGTGCTGTGCAATCCGCCTTATGTGGAGGATGATGCCACGCTCGACCCGCAGGTGCGCGAGTTCGAGCCGTCATCTGCGCTTTTCGCGGGGCCGGAGGGCCTCGACGACTATGAAATCCTGCTGCCGCAGACCGGGGACTTGTTAAGCGAGGATGGCATCGCCATCTTCGAGATTGGTGCAACGCAGCAGAATGTGCTGGCCGACCTTGTCACAAAGCACGAACTTGAGAGCGCCTTTCGCAACGATCTTGCCGGATTACCCCGGGCCATGATTATTTTGGCCAAGAAACACGGAGGGGTTGGCAAAGCGGCAGGCAGACGGTAAGTCTCACCAAGACCCAGCAAGAATTGGACATTCTCGCCGGGGTCGCGATCCGACATCTCAAAGTAGACGGGGCCGTTTCGATGGCCCGCGATCTCAACAGGATAGAGGATCATGCTTAGGGACAGGTGGGCCGCGCGGGTATCCAGCATTGCTGCAGCGCCGCGAATTCAGACCCACCCACGAGGGAAGAGTATTCCTTGAACAACAATAACCGTAACAACCGGCGGCGCGGCCGCGGCAACCGTAACCAGGGCGGGGGCGGAAACAGCTCCAACCGGATCGACAGCCGCGCGCGGGGCAATGCACCCCAGCTGCTCGACAAGTACAAGAAGCTGGCGCAGGACGCCCAGCACAATGGCGATCGCGTGCAGGCGGAATACTACCTGCAGTTCGCGGACCACTATTTCCGCGTCATCGCCGACAACAAGGCCCGCCAGGACGAACAGCGCGCCAAGCGCGATTCCGAGCGCGGGCAGGCCAACGACGATTCGTCCGATGACGATGACGGTGAGGAAGATCGCCGCAATCGCTCGAAGTCGAAGCGGTCCAACCGTAATGAGCGGCAGCGTGGCCGCGATCGCGATTCCGACGCATCCGAGGATTCGTCCGACGATGATGACGACGGCGATAACGGCGAGGTCTTCGAAGCCGACGACAATCCCTTCGTACGCAAGCGCAGCACGCAGTCGCGTCGCGGCAATTCGCGCAATCGCCGCGACAGCTCGGATGACGATGGGGATGGCAAGGGCGACGAACAGGGCGAAATCGATGCGACCGTGTTGCCGCCCGCTATCGCGGCTGCAACTGCGGACGATCAGGATGAGGAAAAGCCTGCCAAGCCGCGTCGTCGCACCCGCAAGACGCGTGACGATGACGGCGACGAGGCCCTGAGCGCGGTCGGTTGAGCGTCCGGGGCGCAAGCTCGGGCTTGACCTGACATGCGGGACGTGCAGCAGACGCTGGCGTTGATACCGGGAGGGTCCGCCGTTTGCTGAACCGCACGCTTAGTCTGGCCTTGGCGCGTCCACGGGTCGCGCTCCTGTTGCTCGGTGCAGTGGCGGCGCTCGGCTTTCCGCCTATCCACCTTTGGCCGCTGGCGCTGGCAGCGCTGGGCGCTGGCGCCGTGCTGATCCGCTTCAGCGGAACGATGCGCAGCGCGTTCTTCCGGGGGTGGCTGTTCGGCTTCGCCCACTTCACACTCACCAACATCTGGATCGCAACCGCATTCACCCACCAGGACGAGATGCCTGCGGTGCTCGGCTGGTTTGCGGTGCCGATCCTCGGGGCCTTTCTTGCCCTCTATCCGGCGCTTGCATTCGCCGCCGCCTACCGGCTCGCCCGTGGGCGCAGCGCGCTTGTCTATGCGCTGGCGCTGGGTGGTGCGTGGATCCTTGCCGAGTACCTGCGGGCAACGCTTTTCACCGGCTATGCGTGGGGCCCGTTCAGCCTTGCCCTGCTCGGCCCGTTCGATCGCCCGGGCATTGCTGCCTTGCTGCCATTCACGGGCACATACGCGCTGTCGGGCCTTGCCGTGGTGCTGGCGGTAGCGCTGATCGACCAGGCGCTGAGGCGCGAATGGGTACGGATCGGGATTGCGTCCTTGCTACTGGTGGCGGCCATGTACTGGCCCGCCGGAAGGGGTGCGGAGGGCACGCTGGACTACACGCTTGTCCAACCCGATCTCGATATGAAGGAGTTGAACGACCCGCGCCAGTACGAGCCGGGCTTCCTGACGCTCGCCGCGCTGACCGTACGGCCCGAGGGCAGCGACGATCCGCGCCTCGTCCTCTGGCCCGAAGGCGTGCTGCCCGATTACCTGCGCGAAGGCTATCCCGACCGCTATTATGCCGCGACCACGGCCGGTCGCGATCCTGCCTATGCACGCGCCAGGATTGCCCGCGTAATCGGCGACAACAGCGTGTTGCTGACCGGTACGATGGATCTCGAGATAGAGGATAACCGCGCTGCGGCCGCCTATAACGTCGTCAGCGTACTCGACGACGAGGGCGAGATTGTCGGCAGCTATCGCAAGGCGCATCTGGTGCCCTATGGCGAATACCTGCCCTTCCGCGACCTGCTCGAACCGATCGGACTATCCCGGCTTGTCGCGGGGTCGATCGATTTCCTGTCCGGCCCCGGCCCGCAAACAATCGATCTGGGTGAACATGGCCGGGCGGGCGTGCAAATCTGCTACGAGATCATCTTTTCGGGCCAGGTTGTCGATCGCGCTGATCGGCCCGACTACATCGTAAATCCTTCGATCGACGGGTGGTTCGGCCCATCAGGCCCGCCGCAGCATATGGCGCAGGCACGGATGCGCGCCATCGAAGAGGGGCTGCCTGTCCTGCGGTCCACCACCACCGGCATCAGCGGCGTCATCGATGCACGCGGGGTCGTTCGCCAGCATCTTGGCATGCGGGAACAGGCGCGGCTGCAAGGCAAGGTACCGCCCGCAGGTGGGCGCACCATCTTCGCGATGCTGGGCAACTGGCTTGCACTCGGCTGGGCAATTGCGCTTCTTGCCGGGGCGCTGGTTGTCAAGCGGCGGAGGGGGCACTAAGGCACGCGTGAAGACATAAAGACTTCTTTATATCGAGGTGATCTCCCCCCATGCGCAGCAGCTATATCTTCACTTCCGAAAGCGTGTCCGAAGGCCATCCGGACAAGGTTTCCGACCAGATTTCGGATGCCGTCGTCGACCTGATGCTGAGCAAGGATCCGGAAGCGCGCGTGGCGTGCGAAACGCTCACCACGACCCAGCGCGTGGTACTCGCGGGCGAAATTCGCTGCGCGCCCATGTACGACAATGGTGAGTGGAAGCCCGGCGCAGCTGAAGAGATCGAAAAGGTCGTCCGCGAGACGGTGAAGGAAATCGGTTACGAACAGAGCGGCTTCCATTGGGAAACGCTCACGCTCGAAAACCACCTGCACGGCCAGTCCAGCGAGATCGCACAGGGCGTTGATGCCGGCACCGAAGGGTCGAACAAGGACGAGGGCGCGGGCGACCAGGGCATAATGTTCGGTTATGCGTGCAACGAGACGCCCGACCTGATGCCCGCGACGCTCGATTACAGCCACAAGATCCTCGAGCGGCTGGCGGCCGACCGCAAGTCCGGTGCGGCCCCTTTCCTCGAACCAGACGCCAAGAGCCAGGTGACGCTGCGCTATGAAAACGGAAAGCCGGTCGCGGCGACCGCAATCGTCGTTTCGACCCAGCACGCACCGGGCTACCACGAGGGTGACAAGGAAGCCGAACTGAAGGCCTATGTGAAGAAGGCCGTGGGCGAGATCCTGCCTGCGGGCTTCATCACCGACCGAACAGTGTGGCATATCAACCCGACCGGCGCGTTCGAGATCGGCGGGCCCGACGGTGACGCGGGACTGACGGGTCGCAAGATCATCGTCGATACCTATGGCGGTGCGGCGCCGCACGGGGGCGGTGCATTCAGCGGCAAGGACCCGACCAAGGTCGATCGCTCGGCAGCCTACATCACCCGTTATCTGGCAAAGAATGTGGTCGCGGCAGGCCTTGCCACGCACTGCACGATCCAGCTTTCCTATGCGATCGGCGTCTCCGCTCCGCTGTCCGTCTATGTCGACCTGCATGGAACCGGGACGGTGTCCGAAGAGGCACTGGAAAACGCGATCCGTGGCATGGCCAAGCTGGGCGGTCTCACGCCGCGCGGCATCCGCACGCATCTCGGGCTCAACAAACCGATCTATCGTAAGTCCGCCGCCTACGGCCATTTCGGCCGCACGGCCGAGGGCGATCTCTTCCCGTGGGAACGCACGGACCTGGTCGACGACCTCAAGGCAGCCTTGGGCTGACGCCGATTTTTCGCATCCTTAGCAAAGGGTTGCGATAGGGCGTTATGCTGCAGTAGAGATACGCAGGACGGGAAGGCGCAGCTACAGCGCACCCGATTCTGTGGGGGTCCTATGAAAAGGTTTTTCAGTGTGATGGCCAGTGCGCTGGTCGTTGTCGGCGCGAGCGCCATGTCCACCAGCCCGGCTGTGGCCGAGCGCCCGGTTGTCGATTTCGTGGCCGAGGACTCGGTTGGCTGGGTGAAGATTTCGCCCGACGGCACGAAGCTCGCCATGGAGCGCGACATCGATGGTGTCCGCGCCATCGTTATCATGCGCAGCGATGGCACAGGCGAAGCAAAGGCGATCACCCTCTCGGACGACGCGGACATCTACGATGTGCGTTGGGTGAACAGCGACTGGCTGATTGCCGTGCAGGGCCGGTACGGCAATTTCGGAGGCCACGAAGTTTACAAGTCGCGGGTTGTTTCCTTCCGCTCCGACGGGTCTGAGCAGCATCTGCTGGAACCGCGCGGCGGCATGGCGGATATGGGCGCAGACGTCATCTGGGTCGCGAATGACGGTAGCCCACGTATCCTGCTTGCCTATCGAACATCGATTTTCGCAGGCGATGAAGGCTCCGATCCGCGTGTCGACGAAGTCGATGTTTCGACCGGCAAGTTCTCCAAGCATGTCTCTCCCATGCAGGAAATCTGGTCTTGGTACGCCGATGGGGACGGCAAGGTTCGGCTTGGCGTCGGGCGGGAACAGCGTGGCTTGCGCACACGCATGGTCTACCGCGACAAGGGCGATAATGGCCTCATGAAAGAAGTGACCAATATCGCCACCGACGAGCAGCTGATCCGGCCGAGGATCTTTCTGCAAGATGGCAAGCGTGCGCTGACCATCAGCAATGTCAGCGGATACGATGAGGTATACGAGCTCGATCTGGAAACCATGGAAGTCGGCGGCAAGGTGTTCGGTGTCGACGGGTACGACGTTTCGCAGGTACATTCCGATCCTTCGGGCACCCAGTTGTTGGGAATCAGCTGGCTCTCAGATCGCGGACGCGTACAGTGGTTCGATCCGCGTATGCTGCAGGCTGAGGCAATGGTCGATGCCGCACTCCCCAACCAGGCTACCTGGATCACGGACTGGTCGCTCGATCTCAATCGCCACATCGTCGAAGGGTTCAACGATGTTGGCCTGCCGACCTATTACCTGCTCGATTCCAAGAATCGCAGCCTCGTCGCGATCTCCAAGACGGGCGACGATGGCAACTGGGTCAAGTCGCAGGCTATGACCTACACCGCGCGCGACGGGCTTGAGATCGAAGCAATCGTCACCTTCCCGGATGGCCAGAGCAATGCGAAGAACCTCCCGGTCATCATCATGCCGCATGGTGGCCCGCGCGCACGCGATACGACCAGCTGGGATCCGTGGTCGCAGTTCTTTGCCGACCGTGGCTATGTCGTGATCCAGCCCAACTTCCGTGGCTCGACCGGCTATGGCGTCGAATTCGAGAAAGCGGGCCTGGGCGAATGGGGCCTGAAGATGCAAGACGATGTCGACGATGCGCTCGCCTGGGCCGCGGAGAAGGGCTGGGTCGATGCAGGCCGTGCGTGCATCATCGGCGGGTCCTACGGCGGATACGTTGCGATGCGCGCTGCCGAGCGCAATCCGGACCTCTATCGATGCGCGGTCAGCTTTGCGGGCGTCTCAGACTTGCCGGACATGATGCGGCAGGACTCGATGAGCTATTTCGGCAAATTCTTGCGCGAGTACTGGAAGGGCCAGGTCAGCGATCTGGACAGCGTCTCACCGATCAAGAACGCGAGCCGCGTGGGCATTCCCGTGCTGCTGGTGCATGGCAAGAAGGACCAACGCGTACCGGTCGACCAGTCGCGCGACATGGTGCGGGCATTGCAGAGGGCCGGCAAGGATGTGACCTATGTCGAGCAGCCCGAAGGCGACCACCATTTCTCGCGTGACGAGGACATGATGCAGTTCCTGCTCGAGAGCGAGAAGTTCCTCGACCAGCACAATCCGGCGGATTGACACGGTCCGGCTGGCGGGGGATCGACACGAAGGTGTCGACCGCAACCTCCGCCAGCCGCCACCCATCCTCGGGCGAGCGTGTCATCGCGCTCGATGCGCTGCGCGGCATTGCCGTTGCAGGTATCGCGCTGATGAACGTCTATGTCTACGCGCTGCCTCCCGCTGCCTATTTCAACCCGACGGCGGCTGGCAGTGAAGGCGCACTCGACTGGATAGTCTGGGGGCTGAGTTTCGTCTTCATCGAAGACAAGTTCCGCAGCCTGTTCGCCATGCTGTTCGGGGCCGGGGTGACGATCCTGATCGAGCGGGCGCGCAATCACCCCATGCGCGGGCATGTCGCAAGGATGGCGGTGCTGTTCGTCATCGGTGCGACGCATGCGATCCTGCTCGCGAACAACGACGTGCTCCGGCTCTATGCGATGGCGGGATTGTTCGTCCCGCTGTTCCTCGGCCTCAATGCGCGCTGGCTGCTGATCGCGGGTGCCATGCTGATGGCGCTGCATGTGATGGGCGGATCGCTGCTGGCGTATCTATGGCTTGCCGCCGAACCCGGCAGCCCGGTCGCGCTGATGCCCGCGCAGACTTTCGGCAGCGATCCGATGGCATTGGACTATGCGCAGGTCACTGGAACGGAGAGCTTCGGCGAACGCGTAACACGCCGCTTCGCCGGGTTCGGGGCCGCGCTGGGAACGCAGATCAGTGGCATCCTGTCCGCGCTCGCTGCCATGCTGGTGGGTGCAGGGCTGTGGCGCAATGGTGTTCTCGCGGGCGCGTGGGAGCGGACAAGGTGCTTTGCCTTGGCGCGCCGGATGGCGATAATTGCGCTTCCGCCGATAGCACTGCTTATCCTCCTCGACGTGAATGCCGATTTCAAGGGCGCGATGGTAGGCCCGGTATCGCTGTTCTGGTCGCTGCCGTTCGACCTGTTGCTGGCGGTGGGATATGCCGCTCTCGTAATGGGGCTGTTCAACAGTCGCGACAGCGCGCTGCGTCGACGCCTTGCTGCGGCTGGGCGCCTTTCGCTGAGCAATTACCTGCTTACCAGCCTCGTCTTCGCAGCTGTTTTCTACAGCTGGGGCTTGGGCCTCTATGGCGCGCTGCCGCGCAGCGGGGCCTTTGTGCTATCGTTCGTGCCGATTGCGCTGATGCTGCTCTGGTCGCCGCCGTGGCTGGCGCATTTCCGGCAGGGGCCGTTCGAATGGCTGTGGCGAGGGCTGGCGGGCGGCAGGTTTGCGCTTCTGAGGCGCTGAGTTTTCGAGTTGCGTTCAGACCTCCCACCCCGCCTCCCCACCCGGCCACCAAGGGTACACCCACGATATGGGGGCC
>NZ_CAXQBM010000069.1:0-5595 GCF_964222115.1 Alteriqipengyuania sp. | reverse complement strand
ACCGGCTTTCCCATACCGGCGCGTTTGCAGGCCAGCTGGAACCGTGCGCGAAACAGGTCTGCCCAGACTCCGGTCGGTTTCATACGGCTGAAGAAGTTGGGGTCGTTATCCTTCCCCCCTCCCGTAGCATCGGCGCGGATCGAGCGGACGGTGGACATCACCTTGTCCTTGCGGTCGGGAAAATGGATATCCAGCCATTCGCGAAACAGCGGCGCGACCTCATGCGGGAGGCGCAGTGCAATCCATCCTGCGGACCTGACGCCCAACTCTGCCGCTCGCGCGACGATCCCTTCCATTGCGTCGTCGGTGATCGCGGGGATGACCGGCGCGATCGAGCAGTGGGCGGGCACGCTCGCCTCCACCAGCCTGCCCAGAGCAGCCAGTCGCTTGGCAGGCGAGGGTGCGCGCGGTTCGATCAGGCGGGAGAGGTGCGGGTCGAGCGATGTGACCGAAATCGCGACTGCGATCAGCCGCTTGCGTGCCATTTCTTCGATCAGGTCTAGGTCGGACAGCACCCGATCGGACTTGGTAGTGATGGTCACCGGGTGGCGCGCGTCGAGGCAAACCTCCAACACTTGCCGGGTGATGCGATAGCGCTCCTCGATCGGCTGGTAGGGATCGGTGTTGGTTCCCATCGCGATGGGGCGGGGTTTGTATCCCCGCTTCGCCAGGGTTTGCCGCAACATGTCTGCTGCGTTGGGCTTGGCGAAAAGTTTGGTTTCGAAATCCAGCCCCGGCGACAGGTCGAGGAAAGCGTGGGTCGGCCGCGCAAAACAGTAGATGCAGCCATGTTCGCACCCGCGGTATGCGTTGATCGAGCGGTCGAAGGCAATATCGGGCGACTGGTTGAAGCTCAGGATCGAGCGCGGCGTTTCTATCGTCACCTCGGTACGCAGTTTGGGCGCGGGACCGTCTATCGCCTCACGTTCGTCGCGCCAGTCTCCGTCGGCCTCCCGCGCAGGCAGGTTGAACCGCGTCGAAGCATCGCCGTTTTGCGCTCCTCTGCCTCTGACGATGTCTCGACTCGCTGCCATGGCTAGAACATATAAAGAACATTCGCACAGTGCCAATGTATTTCACACGAAGACACGAAGATGGTCCGCCCTGTTGAGAGCGCGCTCTAGAATCTGGATGATCTTGATTTGAGCCGCGCGGAGCGCGGATCATTCAATGGGCCTTATTGGCAGAAATCTGCCATTCGCACGGCATCTTTGTGTCTTTGTGTGAGGAAAAATTGCCTGCGGGGCAGTTGCCTTATCGCTCTAAAAGGCGGGGCATCAGTTCCACGAAGTTGCAAGGCCGGTGGCGGCTATCGAGCTGGTCTTTCAGGATCTTGTCCCATCCGTCTTTCACCGCGCCATTGCTGCCGGGCAGCGCGAAGATGAAGGTGTCGCCTGCCAGAATCGCGCAGGCGCGGCTCTGGATGGTCGATGTGCCGATGGTCTCGTAGCTGATCCAGCGAAACAGCTCGCCGAAGCCTGGAATATCCTTGTCCTTCACGCGGTCGAGCGCCTCGGGCGTCACGTCGCGCCCAGTCAGACCGGTGCCGCCCGTGGTGATGACCGCGTCGATATCCTTGCTGGCGATGAAGCGCCGCAGGACGTCATAGATCTCGTGCGCGTCGTCGGGGCAAATCGTGCGCTCGACCAGTTCGTGCCCTGCATCGCGCACGCGCTCCTCCAGCAGGTCGCCCGAGGTATCGCTGCTGGCATCGCGCGTGTCGGACACGGTCAGGATCGCGATCCCTATCGGCGTGAACGCACGGCTCTCGTCGATCCCCATCAGGCGGCGGCCATCAACGGCGCGTGAAGCGCGTATCGACCTGGCTGGCTTCCGGGAAGCCCGGCCAGCGGTTCATGGCGAGCGCCTGCCTGCTGGGCGAGGGTGCGGCCGCCTGGCGCTCGTACATCCAGTAGTTGCGGGTCACGATCGCCACGTAACCGCGCGTCTCCCAGTAGGGGATCGACTCCATGTAGAGCAGCGGATCGTCCTGGTCGCGGACTTCGGTGTTCCACCGGCCGACCGGGGTCAGCCCGGCATTATAGGCGGCCATGATCTTGGGAAGCTTGCCTTGTGTATAGGAATGGTCGCGCAGCATCTGCAGGTGCCGCTGGCCGAAAGCGAGGTTGACGCCGGGGCGGTTGAGGTCGCGCGCATTGCCGGAATAGCCCAGCGCGCCCGAATGATCCTGCGCGGCGGCGGGCATGATCTGCATCAGCCCGCGCGCGCCCGCGGGGCTGACGACAGCGGCGCGGAAATTCGATTCCTGGAGCGCGTGCGCGAAGGCGAGCGCGGGATCGACCTGCCAGCCATTGACCGGCTCCCACCGGGCGACCGGGAAGCGCAGCGCCGGATCGGGCGTGCCGCCGCGCGGCGCATTATGCGCCATCCACAGCTGGGTCGAGGGAAGGCCGAGTTCACGTGCAAGGCGAGACAGCGCGGTAAACTGCGAAGGATCGCCGATCCGCGCCTGGTGCCGAAGCACCTCGTCGGCGAGGTTATCACGCCCAAGCTGGGCGAGCGCCACGGCAACCCGCACGTTTTCCTCGTTGCTCAGCACCTGCCAGTCGCGCTGGTCGAGATCGGGCGTCTCGCCTGCGCGCGGCAGCATCTGGCCCAGCTGCTCGCGCGCGAGCATGCCGTATAGCGTCTCGTCCATCATTGCCGCCCCGCGCAGCTTTTCGGTCGCCTTTTCGGGCTCGCGGCACCGGACATAGGCGCGGCTGGCCCAGTAATAGCTGGCAGCGGAGAGTTCGGGATTGATCGCAGTTGCTGCCGCGCGGTCGAAACCATCGGCGGCGGTTTCGCAATCGCCCATTCGCCAGGCGGCGATGCCGATCACCCAGTCGCCTTCGGGCACCCATGGCCCGCTGCCTTCGCGCACCGTGCGCGCCATCGCGAGCGCGGCGGCATCGTCGTTCTCGATGTAATAGCTCCACGCGACGCGGCGGCGCCATTCGGCCCTCGCTTCGCTGCTGAGCCCGGCGTCCACTCCGTCGAGCAGCACGCGCGCCCCGTCAGGGTCGTCGTTGCTGATCCGGTCGAGGATCGCGGCCCTGATATCGCCCGGCATCGTGCCGTCATTGATGTCGCGCGGCAGGATGCGCTTGGTGGCATAGCCCTGCGGCTGGAAGCTCTGTTCGGGCGGCAGGTAGGGTGCGCTCATCAACCCGCGCTTGCTGGCAAGATCGGCGATCTGCTGCGCCTGCGGCAGGCGGGTGCCCTTGGCTAGCCACGCCTGAAGCGCGGGCAGTTCGATCCGGGGGCTGTTCGCGTCGAGGTAATATTCCGCCTGTGCGACCAGTTTGAGCGGTTCGTCGCCGCGCTGGGAAAGCAGGCTTTCGACCGTGCTCCAGTTGCCAGCGTCCAGCGCATCGAACACCCGCGCATAAAACTGCCGGTCGGTTTCGTTCAGGACGGTCGGAATGTTGGGGCTGGCGGCGCGGGCACGAAAATAGTCCGCTGCGCTCTGCTGGGCCATCGCGGGCGTGGCGATTGCGGGAAATGTCAGGGCGGCGCAAAGCAGGGGGAGAAGACGTTTCATCAAGGGCGGTCGCTCCAGTCGAGCCATCTGTTCCAGGTTTCTGCGCGGGATCGGGGATTGCGCAGCATCGTGGCCAGATCGGGAATTGCAAAGACCGGTATCGTACCAGAATCCATCGCAATTTTGGTTAACGCGGCGGGCTCTTGCGCTGTCTCGTGCGCGAGCAGCGACCAGACGCGGTTTCCGATGCCGAGGATGCAGGCGGGCTGGGCAAGCGCGATCTGGTGGAGCAGGAGCTTGCCATATCCCGCCTGTTCAATCGCGTTCCACTCGGGCCGCAGCGTGTGGCGCGGAAGGATGCTTGCGCGGTAGGCGGCTTCGGGTGCGAACGCCATCGCGCGCAGCATGTTGTCGAGCAGCTTGGCCGCCGCGCCTTCCAGCAGGGCATCTCCGGCGGGCTGGTCGATGATGACCATCACTGGCGCCTTGGTGCCTCCACTGGGTGCAATGCGGGGGAAGGCACCCGCCGGATCGACCAGATCGCTTTCCATCCACCATTTTTGGAAAGCGGCTAGATCGCCGGGCCATTGTGCCGGATCGCCAGGATGGTTGCCGAGGGGCTCGGTCTCGATAAAGCGGGCATGCGCAGGCTTTCGCGCTGGTTCCTGTACAGGCGGGGGCGCTGCGTTTTCCGCTACGGCGACAGCGGCCTCTGCGCTCGTATCCGCCGTGCGTAGCCATCCGCCTGCCCGATCGCTTACATGCTCGCCGACACCGGCTTCCTCCCACCAGTCGAGGCTGGCGAGGAACGCGTCGCGCAGTGTTTCGGGCATGTCGGGACCATCTGCCATTACCTGCTAGGTCTTGACCTGTGGCGCGCAGGCAATCAAGCCGGAACCGACGCAATTACAGCCTGAAATGAGCTGCGAGGGAATTATGATCGAACGCGAATCCATGCCGTGCGATGTGCTGGTGGTAGGTGGCGGGCCCGCGGGTCTGGCTGCGGCCATCCGCCTGAAACAGATCAACGATGAGCTTGAAGTCGTTGTCCTCGAAAAGGGCTCGGAGATCGGCGCGCATATCCTTTCTGGCGTGGTCCACGATCCCAAGGCGCTGAACGAGTTGTTCCCCGACTGGAAGGACATGGACTGCCCGATCGGCGAAACCCCGGTGACCGACAACTGGCACTGGGTGCTGCGGAAGAACGGCAAATTCCCGATGCCGCACGCTTTCATGCCCCCGCTGATGAGCAACAAGGGCAATTACACCGGCAGCCTCGCCAATCTCACCCGCTGGCTGGGCGAGCAGGCGGAGGCGCTGGGCGTGATGGTGTTCCCCGGCTTCCCCGCCGCCGAAGTGATCTACGGCGAAGATGGCTCGGTAAACGGCGTCATCACACAGGACATGGGCATCGATGCGGAAGGCAACCAGAAGCCCGATTTCCAGCCGGGCATGGAGATCCACGCCAAGTACACGCTGTTTGCCGAGGGCGCGCGTGGCAGCCTGACCAAGCAGTTGAAAGCCAAGTACGACCTCGAAAAGGATTGCCAGTCGCAGACCTACGGCCTCGGCATGAAGGAATTGTGGGAGATAGACCCGGCCAAACATGTACCCGGCCGCGTGATCCACACGCAGGGCTGGCCGCTGGATAATGACAGCTGGGGCGGCGGCTTCCTCTATCACATTTCCGATAACCAGGTCGCGCTCGGCTTCGTGGTCGCGCTCGACTACGCCAACCCGTACCTGCGCCCCTACGAGGAATTCCAGCGGTGGAAGCACCACCCGGATATTCTAGACATGCTCGAAGGCGGCAAGCGCGTCGCCTATGGTGCGCGCGTCATCAATGAAGGCGGCTGGCAGAGCGTACCGCAACTGGCCTTCCCTGGCGGCGCACTGATCGGGTGCTGCGCCGGCTTCGTCAACGTGCCCCGCATCAAGGGCAGCCACACCGCGATGAAGAGCGGGATGCTGGCCGCAGAAAGCGTCGCTGCGGCGATCGCTGCGGGCAAGGAACACACCCAGCTGAGCGAATACGACGAAGCCGTGCGCGAAAGCTGGATCGCGACCGAGCTTAAGAAGGTGAAGAACGCGCAGCCCGCCGTCGCCAAATA
>NZ_CAXQBM010000068.1:0-16520 GCF_964222115.1 Alteriqipengyuania sp. | reverse complement strand
TCCACCGAAGATGCCGCCTCCGAAGGGCGAGCTCACCGTCATCGGCACCGAATATTCGCCGGCGCTGCGATAGCGCAGGCGCGCCGCTTCGCTGATGATCTGGTCGTATCCAGGATAGATGTAATCGGCGAACTGGATCTCGGGAACCGGACGAAGACCATAGGCCCCCATGCCGATCGCCGCCGCGATGATCCCGCATTCGGAGATCGGCGTGTCGAACGCACGGGTCTTGCCGTATTTTTCCTGCAGGCCGGCTGTGCAGCGGAACACCCCGCCGAAATAGCCTGCGTCCTCCCCGAACACGACCACGTTCTCGTCGCGACCCATCGCCACGTCGAGCGCATCGTTGATCGCTTCGATCATGTTGAGCCGACGATCATCGCCAGTGGCGTCGCGCCCCTGCTTCGGCTTCGGCTTGGTTTCCGTCTCGCTCATCAGTGCGGCACCCCGTCCGGATATTTCTTGTCGCGCTCGGCCTGCGATTGCGCATTCTGTTCCTTGAGGTGCCAGGGCTCTTCCTCGAACACGTCTTCGAACATCGTATGGAACGGCTGGTGCATGCCATGGCCCAGGATGCCGTTCTTTTCGGCAGCCTTGGTGTCCGCCTTGACCTTTTCGGCAGCCTTCAGGTCCATCTCGGCCTGACGGTCCTCGTCCCACTCTCCCAGTTCGATGAGGTGGTTCTTGAGGCGCATCACGGGATCGCCGAGCGGCCAGGCATCGCGCTCTTGTGCGCTGCGATAGCCGGAGGGGTCGTCCGAGGTGGAGTGGCCTTCCGCACGGTAGGTGAAGAACTCGATCAGCGTCGGGCCCGAATTGGTCCGTGCGCGGTCCGCCGCCCATTTCTCCGCCGCGTAGCACGCCAGCGGGTCGTTCCCGTCGACGCGCAGCCCGGCGAGGCCGTAGCCGATGGCGCGGCTGGCAAATGTCGCCTGCTCGCCGCCGGCAAAGCCCGAGAAGCTGGAAATCGCCCACTGGTTGTTGATGACGTTGAGGATCACCGGTGCCTGGTACACGCTGGCGAAAGTGCACGCGGCGTGGAAGTCGCCTTCCGCCGTACTGCCCTCGCCCACCCAGGTCGCGGCGATGCGGCTGTCGTTCTTGATCGCGCTCGCCATCGCCCAGCCCACCGCCTGCGGGGTCTGCGTGGCGAGGTTGCCGGAGATCGAAAAGAAGCTGTGCTCGCGGCTCGAATACATGATCGGCAGCTGGCGGCCCTTCAGCTTGTCGCCGCTGTTCGAATAGATCTGGTTGATCATCTCAATCAGCGGGTATCCGCGCGCGATCAGCGCCCCCTGCTGGCGATAGCTGGGGAAGATCATGTCATCCGGCTGCAGCGCCATGGAGGTGGCGATGCTGGTCGCCTCTTCCCCGGTGCACTTCATGTAAAAGCTGGTCTTGCCCTGCCGCTGCCCGCGAAACATCCGTTCGTCGAAGGCCCGCACGAGCGAAAAGTGATGCAGCATTTCGCGCAAGGTGTCGGGGTCGAGCTTGGGGTCCCACGGCCCGTGCGCCCGATTGTCTTCGCCAAGCACACGGATCAGGTCGGTGCACAGGGCATGCGTCTCATGCGGCTCGCACGCTTCGTCGGGGCGCGGCTGGGCGCCTGCCTCCGTCACCTCGATGGCAGAGAAATCGACATCCTCCGCCTCGGGACGGTATTGCGGCTCTGGCACGTGGAGCGATAATTGTGGCTTGTTGCCACGATCGCCGTCTCGCCTGTCGGTTCGCTGGGGCCCGTTGGCCATGCATCACTCTCCCGGCGCCCCGTTAGCAAGAGACGCATTCTTTCATTTCCGCGACCGTTTATTGCGCACGCCCTTGCGGGTCAAGCGACGCCACGTTCAGACCGCTACAGGCGCCTTTATCGGCGGATGCGGGTCGTAGTCGCTCACCGCGAAATCCTCGATTGTGTAGTCGAAGATGCTTGGCGGACGCCCTGTGATCTCAAGCCTTGGGTGCCCGCGCGGTTCCCGTTCCAGCTGTTGTTCTATCAGGTGCGCGTGGTTGAGGTAGAGGTGCGTGTCGCCGCCCATCCACACCAGTTCGCCCGGTTCCAGGTCGGCCTGCTGCGCGATCATGCGGGTCAGCAGCGCCGCTCCGAAAAGGTTGAACGGCAGGCCTAGCGCAACATCGCAGCTGCGCTGGTAGAGCGCGCAATTCAACGTGGTGCCCCCCCGCCCCACATGAAACTGATAGGACTTGTGGCACGGCGGCAGCGCCATCTTATCCACTTCGGCGACATTCCAGCCTTCGATAATGTGGCGGCGGCTGCCGGGATTGTTGCGCAGGCTCTCGATCACCTGGGAAACCTGGTCGATCCCCTCGCCCTTTTCGTAGAGCCCGTCAGCGCGATAGCGGTAGGTTGGCCAGTCGACCCACTGCTTGCCATAGACCGGGCCCAGATCGCCCCAGCGCGCGGCGAATGCCTCGTCGTCTGCGATGCGCGTTACGAAATCGTCGAGCGGCAAATCGTCGCCCGTTTCCCTGACGTATCGGGCGTGCGGCCACTCGTTCCAGATCTTCACACCCTGCAAGACCAGCGGGCGTATATTGGTCTCGCCCGTGAGGAACCACAGCATCTCGCGCGCGGCGGTTTTCCAGAAGACCCGCTTGGTGGTGAGCAGGGGAATCACATTATCCGCCAGATCGAATCGCAGTTGTGCGCCGAAGACGGACCGGGTGCCGATCCCCGTGCGGTCGACCCGCTCATCCCCTTCACGCCAGATGCGCGCCATCAGGTCCAGATATTGCTGTTCGTAGTGCGACTCGGACACGGTGCCTTGCTCTTGTGACTGCCGATTCCGGCTTAGGGCAATTCGTACGCGATTGTCCGCTTGCGTGTGTATCGATCCACACCTATAGGGCCCGCCTTGCCTCGACCCGCGTGGCATTGCCAACGCGGGGCCGACACGGTCGGGGAGTAGCTCAGCCTGGTAGAGCACTGTCTTCGGGAGGCAGGGGCCGGAGGTTCGAATCCTCTCTCCCCGACCAATTCGGCTTTTGCTTCTTTTCAAATGGATTGCGAAGCCCGGCGGCTTGTACGCGCCCGAAAAGTCTTCGCGAAACTGCGGCTCTGCATCTGCATCGGCGAGACACGGATGCCGCATATTTCGGACCATCGCAGAGTGGAGCGCCTAGGCGAATGAGCCCGCCTTCGCCTGAATGATGCCGACCCTCCGAGGGCGCGACATCCAACGGCCAGCTCGACGGCGAGGAGGGAGGCCCCAACTGCGAGAGGGCCGGGATGTAGAACTAGTGACGAGGGCATGCGCGTCCATAGGTGACGCACGCAAGGTTCCACACTAGGGCAACGACCCGATGCCAGTGCTACAGCTGATTCGGCGATCGCCACCTTGGAGGATGGTTTCCATCCTGCTCCTGGCGTTCGGCCTGAATGCGCTTGCCCCGGCCGGTTACATGATTTCGGCGACGCATGGCGGCCTGCCGACCATTTCGGTCTGCCCGGAAACGCATCCGCTGGCTCGCGCCGTTGCGTCTGCAGGGGAGCAGCACGAGCCGCATGACGGCATGGCGATGGACCATGCTGCGATGGGTCACGCGGCCTTGGACCATGCCGCGATGGGTCATGCCGGCGACGAAGGCACTGGAGCTTTTTCTACTAGCGATGGGCATTGTGCCTTGGCGAGCGCCGCGAAGCTCGCACTGCACTCAATCGATGAATCGTTGCTGGCAGCGGAGATGGCCTACGCCGTATTGCTCGGCCTCAAGGCGATTCGTCCGCTGGCACTTCGGGCGCCGCCGCATCTCCGCCCGCCACTGCGCGGTCCGCCTCCGGCGGTCTGATACCGACAATCCATTCAGATCACGCGCGCCGCGGCCGGGCTGGAATGCCCGGCCGTGCCGCGCATCGGAGAATTACCGTGAAGATATCCTATTCTGCGCTGGGCGCAGCCATGCTGGCTGCCGCCTCGCCCGCCTATGCCTACACAGAAGCCAGCATAGCCGACGAAGCATCCGATACTGCGAACGGAGACAACCCCGGACGCACGATCATCGTCATTGGGGAGCGCGCTGCCAACGAAGCCGAACAACGCGCATTGCAAACCCCCGGGGGCACCGATGTCGTCAGCTACGACGAGTATGCCGACAAGTCGCTCGTCTCGCTGCGCGACGCGCTGGCCTTCTCGCCCGGCGTATACCTCCAGCCGCGCTACGGGCAGGAGGTGCGCATCTCCATCCGTGGCTCCGGCCTTTCGCGCGGTTTCCACATGCGCGGGCTGACGCTGTTGCAGGACGGAGTGCCGATCAATCTCGCAGACGACAACGGCGACTTCCAGGAACTGGAGCCGATCTTCTTCGAGTATCTCGAAGTCTATCGCGGCGCGAACGCGCTGCGCTTCGGCTCGGGCACTCTTGGAGGTGCGATCAATGGCGTGACGCCGACCGGCGAGACGGCACCGGGCCTGTATCTGCGTGGCGATGCGGGCAGCTTCGAGACCTATCGCGGGCTCGCCTCCTTCGGCGTGCAAAGCGGACCCGGCGACGCGTGGGCCGCGATCAGTTACGACAACTCGAAGGGCGATCGCGACCATGCGCAGCGCAATTCGCTGCGCTTCCACGGCAATGTCGGCTTGCAGATCACTGACACAATCGAGAACCGCTTCTATGCCAGCCTCAATTCGATCGACCAGGAGATCCCGGGGGCGCTCAATCTCGCAACGGTACTAACTGCGCCCGAGACGGGCAATTTCGCCGGCGATCAGGCGCGCGACATCGACTCCATCCGATTGCAGAACCGCACGCGGTTCTCGTTGGCGGGCGGCCAGCTCGACGTGGGCGGCTTCGTAAATGCCAAGTCGCTCTACCACCCGATCTTCCAGGTGGTGGACCAGGAATCGACCGATCGCGGCGCCTATGCCCGGTTCGACTATGCGGCCGGCCCGTTCGAGGTAACCCTGGGCGGCGAAACGCGTTTCGGCGACACCAAGTCCAAGCGCTTCGTGAACCTGAACGGGGCGCGCGGCGCACCGACCTTCCATGCAGACCAGCGCGCGGCGACTTCCAACCTCTATGGCGAAGTTCGCTTCCGTCCAACCGAGCCGCTGCAACTGATCGCGGGCGCGATTTACGCCGATGGCTTCCGCGAGCAGCGCCAGCTGTTCAACAGCTTCATGGGCGGGGTGACCGACATTATTGGCAGGGCAGAGTTCGACGGTTTCTCACCCAAGCTCGGGGTGCTGTTCGATGCGAACGACAACATCCAAATCTTCGCCAACTACAGCCGGTCGGTCGAGTTTCCCGGCTTCATCGAAGTGGCGCAGGTCGCCAGCTTCGTGAATCTGGAACCGCAGCGCGCATGGACAGCCGAGATTGGGACGCGCGGGCGTGCAGGCGCTGTGGAATGGGATCTCGCCGCCTATCGCGCCGACATCGAAGGCGAGCTGCTACAGTTCACTATCGGGCCCGACATCCCTGCCTCGACCTTCAATGCTGGCGATACCTACCACCAGGGCATCGAAGCGGCACTCTCGATCGATCTCACGCCTTGGGCACGCCTGCGACAGATCTATACCTACAGCGATTTCCGGTTCGTGGATGATCCGCAATATGGCGACAACCGCCTGCCGGTGGTGCCCGAGCACGTTTATCGGGCCGAGCTGCGCCTCGGCACTGATGCAATCCATATCGCGCCGAATGTCGAATGGGTGCCGGATGGCCCCTTCGCAGACTACACCAACACCTTGCAGGTCGATGGCTATGCGCTGGTCGGGATTACAGCCGGGGCAAGGTTGACCGACGGCATCGACCTCTTCGTGGACGCCCGCAATCTCTTCGACGAGAAGGCGGTCGGCGACATCAGTGCCGCGATCACCGCAACGCCGGCTTCGGCGATCTTCTATCCTGTCGAGCGTCGCGCCGTCTTCGGCGGCGTACGCGCGCGGTTCTAGGGGAGGACGAGGATGGCCGATACCGCAACCTATCGCACGATCTGGCGCTGGCATTTCTATGCAGGGCTGTTTGTGCTGCCCTTCGTGCTGCTGCTGTCGATCAGTGGTGCGATCTATCTGTTCAAGCCGCAGATCGATCGGTGGGAGGAACGCGATTTTCGCGGCCTCTCGTTGGAGGGCGCGGTATCGGCCGATCGCCAGCTGGAGGTGGCGAAGGCAGCGTTTCCCGCGGGCTCCTTCAACCATTACCGCTTGCCGGAGCGCTCCGGAGATGCGGCGATGGTGCAGTTGGCGCTGCCCGATGGTGCATTGAGCGAGGTCTATGTCTCTCCGCAAGGAGAGGTTCTCGGCACGTTGGACCCGGCGGAGCGCATTTCGAATTTAGTGTCGCGGTTCCACGGATCGCTTCTGATGGGCGACTGGGGTGATCGGCTGGTCGAACTGGCGGCAAGTTGGACGATCGTGATGATCCTGACCGGGCTTTACCTCTGGTGGCCACGGCCCTTCCGCGCCGCCGGCACGCTGTGGCCGCGTTTCTCTCTGAAGGGGCGCGCGCTGATGAAGGACCTCCATCGGGTCACCGGCTTCTGGATTGCCGGGCTTGTCCTCGCGATGCTCGCCAGTGGCCTGCCATGGGCCGGGGCATGGGGCGGCGCGTTCTCCTGGGCACGCGGCGAGCTCGGCCTGGTGCAAGGAGTGCAAGAGTGGAGCATCGGCGGTGAAAAGCGTGCCGCTACGGCTGCGCCAGTAGCTCACGACCATGGCGCGATGGGGCAGTCTTCAGCGCCTCGGCCAGAGCAAGCCGCGCACTCCCTGCCACTTACAGAGTTCGTGAACCGGGCTGAAAGCGAGGGCATGGCCTACCCGGTTCTGGTCCTGCCGCCCCACGCGCCGCAGCGTTTCGGTCCACCGACCGGCGATGTCTGGACGGTGAAGTCGGAAGCGCAGAACCGGCCGCTGATGCGCAGCGTCACCTACGACCCGAAAACAGGAGAGGAACTGACGCGCAGCGGCTTTGCAGACAAGCATCCGATCGACCGGGCCATCAATATCGGCATCGCATGGCACGAAGGGGCCCTTTTCGGCCTTGCCAACCAGATCATGGGTCTGCTGATCGCTCTGGCGCTGATGGTGCTGTCCGTATTCGGTGTGGTGCTTTGGCTGAAGCGCCGACCTTCGGGCCGGTTGGCAGCTCCCCCACATGGTGGACGCATGCCTCGCGCATTCATCGTTGCAATCGCCATCCTTGCGCTGCTTCTGCCGCTGTTCGGCATCTCGCTGATAGCAATCCTGCTGGTCGACAGGATCAGGGGAATGTTCGCTGTGCATTACAGCAAGACGGCGGGCTAGTGACGGGGTCGGCTGTCTCGCAAGGAATGGATAAGTGCCGCTTCCGCCTTTGCGTGCCAGATGTCCGCATCTATTCATCGGGCATATGACAGCGCAAATCGAAATAGGCACGGATTCGGCCGGGCAACGCATTTGCGTCGATATCGAGGAATTGCTCGCGACCCGGCTGCTTGTACAGGGCAACTCCGGCTCGGGGAAATCCCACCTGCTGCGTCGCCTGCTCGAACAGACGGCAGGACTGGTCCAGCAAGTCGTCATCGATCCGGAGGGTGATTTCACCAGCCTTGCAGATGCGTTCGATCACATCGTGATCGATGGCGCCGCGCATTCGGTGCGCGAGATTGAGGCGCTGGCTGGCCGGGTGAGGCAGCATCGTGTTTCGGTCGTTCTGGCGCTCGACGAGCTGGAGGTGGAACAGCAGATCCGCTGCGCTGCACTATTCCTCGGCGCACTGTTCGATGCCCCGCGCGAACACTGGTATCCCGCACTGGTCGTCGTGGACGAGGCGCAGATGTTTGCGCCTGCCGCCGCGGGGGAGCTTGCCGAGGAAACGCGTCGTCTCACCCTGTCTGCGATGACCAATTTGATGTGCCGGGGTCGCAAGCGCGGCCTCGCCGGGATCGTTGCGACGCAAAGGCTCGCCAAGCTCGCCAAGAATGTCGCCGCCGAAGCTTCGAACTTCCTGATGGGGCGGACATTCCTCGATATCGACATGCAGCGCGCTGCCGATCTGCTGGGGATGGACCGCAGGCAGGCGGAGCGGATCCGCGATCTGCAGCGCGGCCATTTCCTGGGTCTGGGTCCCGCGATCAGCCGCCGCCCAGTGGCAGTGCATATCGGCGCGGTGCAAACCGGGGGGAAGAACGCTGCCGAGGGGCTGATGCCACTGCCAGAAGCCAAGAGCGAGGAACTGGAGGCGCTGCTCCATGCCGAACTGGCTGAGGAGGTGGCCGTGCCGGTGCGCCCTCCCCCGCCTCCCAAGCCCGCACCCGACCTGGAGCAGGCGATCACCGCACGCGCCGCGGCACACTCCAGACCTGTCGCGAGCGACAAGTCAGATGCGACCGAGGACCGCGTCCGCGAAGACCGCACAGACGCGGCACAGGATGGCGACGACGCCGTGACCCGGATCATTGCCGAACTGGCGGCAGAGGAAGGCGCGACCTTCCAGTCCTCAGCCGCCCTGTTCCGCAATTTCGCGACCCGATGCCGCCAGCAGGGGGTGCCCGGCGCGCATATCGACATGCTGGAGTTTCGCCGCCTGTTCGCCTTTGCGAGTGCGGGCTTGCACCAATTGGAGCTGCCCTTACGCAAATCAATCGAAGAGCTGGCGCAGGCAGTGCCGGAAGATGTGCTTGCACCATACCTCGTACTCGCAGTCTCCGCCGCAAAGGGAAGTCCCGCCCCCGACGAGGACGAACTGGCCCGGGTATATGGCAGCTCCTCCCCTAGCCGAATCCGTCGCCTGCTCGAGCATATGGAACGGCAGGGGCTCATCGTGGTGCGCGAGGAGTTTGGCGGGGGACGGACAATCATCGTCGTCGGATTGGAAGTCGCCGAAAGTATGGCAGCTCCATCCTAAGTCTTGCTACGTTTTGCGAGGAACGGGCAGGCGCAGGTACGGTTGATGGGGCAAAGGAGTATCCCATGCCAATCATTACCCTCATTGCCACGATCATCATCCCGCCGCTGGGCGTCGCGCTCAAGCACGGGCTTGGCCAGCAATTCCTCATCAGCCTTATCCTGACGCTGATCTTCTACCTCCCCGGCCTGATCTACTCGCTCTATGTGAATTACGGCTAGGCGCGTGTCGGACGGGGACGACCAGGGCAGGCATCGTGCCGTCCCCGCATCGCGACTGGGGCGACTGGGCGGATTCGGCCGCCTCGCCGGAGGAGTCGCGGGAGGCA
The DNA here is from genome assembly GCF_964222115.1 of Alteriqipengyuania sp. Classification (NCBI taxonomy): domain Bacteria; kingdom Pseudomonadati; phylum Pseudomonadota; class Alphaproteobacteria; order Sphingomonadales; family Erythrobacteraceae; genus Alteriqipengyuania; species Alteriqipengyuania sp. The sequence continues at coordinate 7,348 of NZ_CAXQBM010000068.1, read as the reverse complement.
TGCTGGCCGAAGGCGCGCGGCGCGTCGCGGCGGGCGAGCGTCCGCGCATGGACGAATTGCTCCTGACTCCCGGAAATGTCGGTCGACTGACAGAGCGCCTGTCGCACCTTCGCGGCGCGGCGATGAAGATGGGGCAGATGCTGTCGATGGATGCAGGCGATGCCCTGCCCCCGGAACTTGCACAAATCCTCGGCAAGCTGCGCGAGAGCGCCGATTTCATGCCGCCGCGCCAGCTCGACAGGGTGCTGGCCGAAGAGTGGGGCGCCGACTGGCGGACAAATTTCCGCCGGTTCGAGCCGCGCCCGATCGCCGCGGCCAGCATCGGCCAGGTGCATCGCGCAGTCACCCGGGACGGGCGCATGCTCGCGATCAAGGTGCAATATCCCGGTGTGAAGCAGAGCATTGATTCCGATGTCGACAATGTCGCAACCCTGCTGCGCGTTACCGGCCTGCTGCCGAAAGAACTCGATCTTGCGCCCTTGCTGGTCGCGGCCAAAGAGCAATTGCACGAAGAGGCCGACTACCGCCGCGAAGGGCAGATGATGCGGCGCTATGCTGCGCTGCTGGCAGGGCACGATGCCTTCGTGGTCCCCACGCTCGACGAAGACCTGACCCGCGACCGCGTGCTGGCGATGAGTTACGAGGAAGGGCGTCCGATCGAACAGCTTGGCGACCAGCCGCAAGAGGTTCGCGACAAGGTATTCGCCGAGGTGATCGAACTGGTCGCGCGCGAGCTCTTCGACTGGCGGTTGATGCAGACCGACCCGAATTTCGCGAATTATCGCTATCGCGAAGCGGACAGGAAGATCGTGCTGCTCGATTTCGGGGCAACGCGAGAGGTCACGCCGGCGATTTCGCAGTCCTATCGCACCCTGCTCGAAGCGGGGTTGGCGCGCGATCACGAGGCGGTGAAGCAGGCTGCGGTCGAAGCAGATTTCATGAACCGCCATGTCGTGGACGCGCATGGCGATACCATCGACCGGATGATCGAGGTTGTCCTGTCCGAAATGGCAAAGGATGCTCCGTTCGATTTCGGAGACCGCGGCTTCGTGCCGACCTTGCGGGATGAAGGGATGGAAATAGCAAAGGACAAGGGCACCTGGCATATCCCGCCCGCCGAAACCCTGTTCGTCCAGCGCAAGGTGAGCGGCACGGCCCTGCTGGGTGCCCGCATTGGCGCAGTGGTCAATGTCCATGCGATCATACGCAGAGTGCTCGACGAAACAGCGGGAGGAAAATCCGCATGAGCCGTCCGGCAATCCTGTTCGTCTGCCTCGGCAATATCTGCCGCTCGCCCCTCGCCGAAGCCGCGTTTCGCGCCGCGGCCGAAACGGCGGGGCTGGATGTCGAAGCGGACAGCGCGGGCACCGCTGGCTACCACATCGGCAGCCCGCCCGATCCGCGCAGCGTGGAGGAAGCGGCGAAGCACGGCATCGACATATCTGGCTATAATGGCCGGCAACTCACCGAAGCGGACTTCGAACGGTTTACGCATATCTTTGCGATGGATCACCAGAACCTCGCCAATATCGAGGCTGTCCGACCCGCCGGATCTCGTGCGCATGTCTCGCTGGTGATGGACCTGGTGCCGGGCCGCGCAGGCGCCGCGATCGCCGATCCTTACTACGATGGCGAGGAGCAGTTCGAGGCGACGTGGGAGGATGTCGAGGCGGCAGCGAGGGCGCTGGTTACAAAGCTCAGCGTCTGACGAAATCTCCTCCCCCTTGAGGGGGAGGTCGGGTGGGGGTGTACCCATTTAGAGTTGGCAGAGCCCCCACCCCCAACCCCTCCCCCAAGGGAGGGGAGTATCTGTCACCCGCCCCGCAAAGTGCGCACGCCCATATCGCGCTCGTGCAAGTAGAGGAGGATCCGCGCCGCCTCGCCGCGCTCGCCTTCAAGCCCCGCGTCGCGCTCCATCAGCAGCTTCGCATCTGCGGTCGCAGGGTCGAGCAGGCGCTGCATCTGTTCCAGCGTGGCGATGCGGAACGGCGTATCGCCCGACTGCCGCGTTCCGAGCAGTTCGCCCCCGCCCCGTAGCTCCAGGTCTTCCTCGGCAATGCGAAAACCGTCCTGTGTCTCGCGCATCAGGGCGAGACGGCGCTGGCCCGTTTCGGACAGCTGGTTGCCGCGCAGCAGCAGGCAGACCGATTTTTCGCTGCCCCGGCCCACACGCCCGCGTAGCTGGTGGAGTTGGGCAAGGCCGAACTGTTCGGCCTGCTCGATCACGATCAGCGTAGAGGCAGGTACGTCCACACCCACTTCGATCACGGTGGTGGCCACCAGCAGCTTTGCCGCGCCCGAGGCGAAGCGCGCCATGCCTGCATCCTTCAGTTCCGGGTCTAGCTGGCCATGCACCAGTACAACGTCATCGTCGAAGCGCGCCTTCAGGGCAGCGTAGCGCTGCTCCGCCGCGGCTTTCTCCTGCCCTTCTTCATCGCGGACCATCGGGCATACCCAGTATGCCTGCTGACCGCTGGCGAGGTGCCGCCCGACCGCTTCGACCACTTCGGGCAACCGGTCCATCCCGACTACACGCGTATCGATCGCCTGCCGACCCGGCGGCAGTTCGTCGAGCCTGCTGACCTCCATCTCGCCGTAGTTCGCAAGCGTCAGCGTGCGAGGGATCGGCGTTGCCGTCATCGAAAGCGTGTGCGGCGGGCGCTTGCCCTTGGCCGCCATCTGCAACCGCTGCGAGACGCCGAAACGATGTTGCTCGTCCACCACCACCAGCCCGAGATCGCGATACTGCACCGCTTCCTGGAAAATCGCATGCGTACCGACGACAATCTGGATGCTTCCATCCATTAGCCCCATCAGGATGCTTTCGCGCGCCCTGCCCTTGTCACGCCCGGTGAGGAGCGCGACCTCGACGCCCGTCGGCCGCGCCATCTCCCGCAAAGTCTCGAAATGCTGGCGGGCGAGGATTTCGGTCGGTGCAAGCAATGCCGCCTGCGCGCCAGCCTCCACCGCGACCAGCATGGCGTGCAGGGCGACCACCGTCTTGCCCGCGCCCACATCGCCCTGCAGCAGCCGCAGCATCGGCGCATCCTGCTGCAGGTCGCCCTCGATCTCGCGGATCGACCGCTCCTGCGCGCCGGTAAGCGAATAGGGCAGTTGCAGCTTCCCGCGCAGCGAACCGTCGCCTGCAAGCGCCCTGCCACGCTTGCGACGGTTATCCGCACGCACCAGTTGCAGCGCGAGTACGTTGGCCAGCAGCTCGTCATAGGCCAGCCGGTCTTTCGCACTCTCGTCGTCGCGCGCATGCACGCTGCGCAGCGCTTCGCCCCACGCGGGCCACTTCTCCCGCGCAAACATGCCGGGCTCGATCCATTCGGGCAGGTCGGGCAGCTTCTCCAGCGCCTGCGCCGCAAGGCTCGCCATGCGCGGCTGCGTAAGCCCTTCTGCCAGCGGGTAGATCGGCTCGCGCATCTGGCCGAGGCCTGCATCGTCCATCTTCAGCACATGGTCGGGGTGAACCATCTGCAGCATGTCGCCATACCGCTCCAGCTTGCCCGCCACGCGCCGCTTCTCACCCACGGGCAGCTGCTTCTTCGCGGTATAGCTTGCCCGCCCGAAGAACGTCAGCGCCAGCACGTTACCCGCACTGTCGGTCGCCAGCACGCGATAGGGCGCGCGGCGCGAAGCCCCGGCGCGATGCTCGGTCACCGTCAGCGCAATGATGATCTGTTCGCCCTCGCCCGCTTCGTCGAGGGTTTCGACCGGGCGGCGCGTCACGAAGCGGTCCGGCCAGTGGTAGGCAAGATCGCGAACCCGCGTGCAGTGCAGCTTCTCCAGCGGCTTGCGCAGTTTGGGGCCGACACCATCGAGCGTGTCGACCTCTGCGAAGAGGGGGTTGAGGATTTCGGGCCGCATTGCAGGTGACCTTAGCCAACTTCGTCATCCCAGCGGAAGCTGGGATCGGTCGTGGACGTGTCTGGCCAGTGGATAGAGATGCCAGCTTGCGCTGGCATGACGGGATAGTTACCCCGCGCCCATGCCCTCCCCCACTTTCGAATCCCGGCTCGCCCGCGCCAAATTCCGCGCATGGCATCGCGGCACACGCGAAGCGGATTACATGATCGGCGGCTATTTCGACCGCTATCATTGCGAGTGGCAAGAAGCAGACCTCGCGTGGTTCGAGGCGCTGCTCGATTTCGACGATGTCGACATCATGGCCTGGGCGCTCAAGACGCAGCCCACTCCGCCTGAAATGCAGGGCCGCCATATCGAAGCGATGCAGAGGCTCGATTACGTTTCCATTCCGCGCTAGGGCGCGTGCCGACCCCAACACCCCCCTTCCCGTTCCGGGCAGGGGGCAATTTTCGTGTGCGCCGTGCCGATTGCGGAACAGGCGCATGCCGGAGCGACTTTAGAGCCAATGCCCGATCTTTCCCGCATTCTATCGGCCAAGCAGCCGCTCACCTTCGCCAATCTTGCGCGGGGCGCGCAACCGCTGGTCATGAGCGACCTCGCTCGCGCTGCAAAGAAGCGCGCCGTCTTCATCGCCCCCGAAGATGCCGGCATGCGTGCCGTCGCCGACGCCGCGCGCTATTTCGCGCCCGAGCTGAGCGTGATCGAGCTGCCTGCGTGGGATTGCCTGCCTTACGACCGTGCATCCCCCGCGCTGTCGATCAGCACCCAGAGGCTTGCCGCTCTCCACCGCCTTCAATCCGAAAAGGATACGCCGCAACTGCTGGTGACTACCGCCAACGCGGTGCTCCAGCGCATGCTCACGCCGTTCCGTATTCGCGAGGCGGTGCGCGAGTTGAAGCCGGGCGTGCAGATCGGGCACGAAAGCCTGACGCAGCTGCTCCAGAAGCAGGGTTACAGCCGTACCGACACGGTGATCGACGCGGGCGAATTCGCAGTGCGCGGCTCCATCTTCGACATCTTCCCCTCGGGCCTGGAGCAGGGCCTGCGGCTCGATTTCTTCGGCGACGAGCTGGAGAGCTTGCGCCTGTTCGATCCCAGCACGCAGCGCACCACCGGCACGCTCGATTCCTTCCTCCTGCTGCCCGCTTCGGAAGTCTTGCTGGAAGACGCGACGATCAAGCGTTTCCGTTCGGGCTATCGCGAGCGTTTCGGCGCCAATGCGACGCAGGACCCGCTTTACGAGGCGGTGAGCGAAGGTAGGCGACAGGCGGGCATGGAGCACTGGCTGCCCCTGTTCGAGGACAAGCTTGCGACTTTGTTCGATCACCTGGGCGAAAACGATCCGGTCGTGATCGATGTCGGTGCGCTGGGTGCCTTTGAGGAGCGGCTGGCCGACATTGCCGAGTACCGCCGCACCCGCACTGAAACGGCAGGGCAGAAGGCGGGTAGCTATCGCCCGCTAGACCCTGATGCGCTCTATCTGACGCAGGACGAGGTCGACCGCGCGATGGCCGGACGCCCGGTCCACCGCGCGACCGGCTTCGACGAGCCCGAGAGCGAGACGGTGATCGACTTCGGCTTCCGCTCGGCCCGCGATTTCGCGCCCGAGCGTGCGCGGGGCGACAATGTGTACGAAGCGGCGGCGGAATATTTCAAGAAAGTCGGCAAGGCGGGCAAGCGTCCGCTGCTCGCAGCCTATTCGAAGGGCAGTCGCCAACGCATCGCCTCGATCCTGGGCGAGGCGGGCACCAATGTCGCGCTTGCGGACAGCTGGCAGGACGCGCTTGGCAAATCGGCCAAAGCCAAGCCGGCCGCGATGATCCTGCCGCTCGACAGCGGCTTTGCCAGCGAGGATATCGAACTTGTCACCGAGCAGGACCTGCTGGGCGACAGGCTCGTCCGCAGGCGCAAGAAGCGCAAGGATTCGGACGCTTTCCTGAGTGAGCTGCAAGCGCTCTCGCGCGGCGACCTGGTGGTCCACACCGAACACGGCATCGGCAAGTATCTCGGCCTCGAACCGATCACCGTCGGTAAGTCCAAGCACGATTGCGTGATGCTGGAATACAAGGGCGGCGATAAGCTCTACATCCCGGTCGAGAACCTCGAAGTTCTCTCGCGTTACGGGTCTTCGGAAGAGGCGGTCATGCTAGACCGGCTCGGCGGCGAGGCTTGGCAGAAGCGGCGCGCAGCCCTGCGCGAGCGCATTCGCGAGATCGCCAACGAACTGATGCGCACCGCCGCGCAGCGTGCGCTGAAAAAGGCTCCCGTGCTCGAGGCCGATGAGGCCAGCTTCAACCAGTTCGTCGACCGCTTTCCGTGGGAGGACACCGACGATCAGGACCGCGCCATCGCCGATGTGTTGCGCGATCTGGAAAGCGGCAAGCCGATGGACAGACTTGTCTGCGGCGACGTCGGCTTCGGCAAGACCGAAGTGGCACTGCGCGCCGCCTTCGTCGCGGCGATGGGCGGGCAGCAAGTCGCGGTGGTCGCGCCGACAACCCTGCTTGCGCGCCAGCATTTCCAGAATTTCTCCGAGCGGTTCGCGGGCTTCCCGCTCAAGATCGGGCGCCTCAGCCGCCTCGTCCCCGCCAAGGAGATGAGCGAAACGCGCGATGCGCTGGCCGACGGCACGATGGATATCGTGGTCGGCACCCACGCGATCCTGAGCAAAACCACGAAATTCAAGGACCTCGGCCTTGTCGTCGTTGATGAGGAACAGCGCTTCGGCGTGACCCATAAGGAGAAGCTCAAGCAGCTGCGAGCCGACGTGCACATGCTGACGCTCACCGCCACGCCGATCCCGCGCACGCTGCAGATGGCGATGACAGGCCTGCGCGAACTTTCCACCATCCAGACGCCGCCGGTCGATCGCCTTGCCGTGCGCACCTATGTGATGGAGTGGGACGACATGGTGATCCGCGAAGCCCTGCTGCGTGAACACCACCGCGGCGGGCAAAGCTTCATCGTGTGCCCGCGCATCGCCGACATGGACCCGCTGCTGGACTGGCTGCGCGAGAACGTGCCCGAGGTGAAGGTCGTGCCCGCACACGGCCAGATGAGCGCCAGCGAGGTCGAGGACCGGATGAGTGCGTTCTACGAGAAGAAGTACGACGTGCTCCTTTCCACCACCATCGTCGAGAGCGGGCTGGATATCTCCAGTGCCAATACGATCATCATCCACCGCGCGGACCGCTTCGGCCTTGCCCAGCTCTACCAGTTGCGTGGGCGCGTGGGCCGCGCCAAGCTGCGCGCCTATGCCTACCTCACGACGCCTGAAGATACTGCGCTGAGCGAAGTGGCCGAAAAGCGCCTCAAGGTGCTGAGCGACCTCGACTCGCTGGGCGCAGGCTTCCAGCTCGCCAGCCACGATCTCGACATTCGTGGTGCGGGCAACCTGCTGGGCGACGAGCAGTCGGGCCATCTCCGCGAGGTCGGCTTCGACCTCTATCAGTCGATGCTGGAGGACGCGATCCTT
>NZ_CAXQBM010000067.1:0-3149 GCF_964222115.1 Alteriqipengyuania sp. | reverse complement strand
GGGGGCGGAGGTTTTCGCCCTATAACACTGTGTCAGGTGTGTCAGGGGAGGGCGAGGATACCCTCACTCCAAGGCCGATCAGAGCGGGTTGCCATCCTTGTCGCGGTACACGTCGCGGCGGCCCACGTGGTTCGCGGGGCCAACGAGGCCCTCGCTCTCCATCCGCTCGATCCACTTGGCGGCGGTGTTGTAGCCCACGCCCATCTGGCGCTGGAGCCAGCTGCCGCTCGCCTTCTGGTTCTCGAATACGACCTGGCACGCCTGCCGGTACTTGCGCTCGTCCGGATTGTCGCTCGCGGTGAACTCGTCCTCGAAGGCGAAGCCGCCGCCCATCTCGGGCTCTTCGGTCACGGCGTCGACATAGGCGGGCGATCCCTGCTTGCGCCAATGCTCGGCCACGGCCTCCACTTCCTCGTCGCTGACGAAGGGCCCGTGGACGCGGGCAAGGTTGCCGATATTGGGCTTGAACAGCATGTCGCCCTTGCCCAGCAGCGTTTCGGCCCCCTGCTCGCCAATGATCGTGCGGCTGTCGATCCGGCTGGTGACCTTGAAGCTGATCCGCGTGGGCAGATTGGCCTTGATGACGCCGGTGATGACGTCGACCGAAGGGCGCTGCGTGGCCATGATCAGGTGGATGCCCGCCGCGCGCGATTTCTGCGTCAGGCGGCGGATCAGGATCTCGATATCCTTGCCCACCACCGCCATCAGGTCGGCCAGCTCGTCCACGATGACCACGATCAGCGGCAGCTCTTCGTAATCTAGCTCCTTCTCCTCGACGATTTCCTCGCCCGTTTCGGGGTCGAAGCCGGTCTGGATACGCCGCCCCAGCGGCTCGCCCTTGGCTTTCGCGGCGCGCACCCGATCGTTGAACCCGGTGATGTTGCGCGCGCCCACCTCGCTCATCTTGCGATAGCGCTGCTCCATCTCCTCGATCGTCCACTTCAAGGCGCGGATGGTCTTCTCCGGCTCGGTAACGACGGGGGAGAGGAGATGCGGAATATCCTCGTAACTCTTCAGCTCCAGCACCTTGGGATCGACCAGGATCAGGCGGCACTCGGCGGGCGTGAAGCGGTATAGCAGCGACAGCAGGATGGTATTGAGGCCGACCGACTTACCGCTGCCGGTGGTGCCCGCGACAAGCAGGTGGGGCATCGCGGCAAGATCCGCGATGATCGGTTCGCCCGCGATATCCTTGCCCAGGATGATCGGCAGGTCGCCCGGCGCGTCGACGAATTCGCGGCACGCGGCGAGTTCCTTGAAACCGACCATCTGGCGCTCGGCATTGGGCAGTTCGATGCCCATCACCGTCTTGCCGGGCACCGTGCTGACGCGCGCGGAAATCGCGCTCATGTTGCGGGCAATGTCTTCCGATAGGCCGATGACACGCGCGGCCTTGGTGCCAGGTGCAGGCTCCAGTTCGTACATCGTGACCACGGGGCCGGTGCGCACCGCGGTGACTTCACCCTTCACGTTGAAATCGTCGAGCACCGATTCGAGCAACCTTGCATTGCGCTCCAGCGCCTGCCGGTCGAGCGGGACGATGCTGGCGTCCGCGCGGTCGGACAGCAGGTCAAGCCCGGGCAGTTCGAAATCGGCGAACATGTCCTTCTGGCGGGTGATCGCGTGACTGTCGGCCTTCTTGGCGGCTACCTTGGGGTCGACGATTTTGGGCACGCGGCGCGGCGGGGCAGCCTCGGGCGCTGCGGGCTCGTCGTCTTCCACAGCGGCAGGGGTCGGCTTGCGCCTGTCGGGCTTGGGCTTTGCCGGGGCGGGTTCGGCACGATCGCGCGTCAGGAATTTCGGGATAGTCGGCAGGGTCAGCAATCCGCGCCAGTCGATGGCAAAGACCCGCGCGACGAGCAGTGCACCGCCCCCCAGCATGCCCAGCGCCACCGCCAGCATCAGCCAGCCCGCGCCGCCGCCCATCAGGCGTGTCGCAATCGCCTCGACCACGGTCGAACCGAGCAGGCCAACCAAGCCGCCCGGCCCCGCGGGCAGGGCCATCGCCATGTTCGAGAATGCCAGCGCCAGCACGCTCGCGAGCAGCGCCATCGCAAGCAGCAGCATTGCGACCGGGCGCCACCAGCGCGTGTGCTTCGGCTCGTCGACCTCTTCCTCGTTCGCGGCGCGCCACAAGCGGCGTGCGCCCACGTAAAGCAGTGGCAGGACGAGCGCCGAAGTCCAGCCGAACAGGAACAGCGCACGCTCTGCCGTCCATGCACCCGCAGAGCCCATCCAGTTGCCGATGGGGCCATCGGGCGAGGCGGCGGTCGAAAGGCTGGGGTCGGTCTGCGTATAGCTGAGAAGCGCGAGCCCCAGGAACACCATCGCGCCGAACAGGATCAGCGCGCCCGCCATCTGAAACGCGCGCGCCACCGAGTGGCGCAGCGCCTCGCGCCAGTCGACCAGTTCGGTCGGAACAAGAGCCTTGCTGGGCATGGCGGAATCTCCCTGGGGATCGGCCCGAAGTGTGTCGGCAGTAGGGGTGCGGAACGCATCATGAATCCGCAGGGAGTCCCGCGTCAAGCACTTTGGGGCCGTTTGCGCCTCAGGACAGCCCGTCGATGGCCGCCCAGCGTGCGACGCCAAGCTCACGTGCGCGCTTTGCGGACATCCCGCCCAGCGCGATCACCGGGATCGGGGTGCTGTCCGCGAGCGCATGGAATCGCTCCGGCCCGAGTGCAGGCGCATCCGGGTGGCTGCGGGTCGGGAATATGGGCGAAAGCATGATCGCGTCTGCGCCGGTCGCTTCCGCTGCTGCTATTTCCTGCTCATCATGCGCTGTGGCGATGTGCAGCAAAGGTGCAGCATTTTCCATTATGCCGGGCGCGCCGTAGACGCCGTCGGCAGCCCACTCGGTCGCGCAGTCCGGGTCGCCAGACAGGATCAGCAGGTGGTTTTTGCTGCGGCAAATGCTGCGCAGCATTTTATAGCGTTCGCGGCGATCATCTGCCGCAAGATGATAGTGCCGGAAGACGAATGCGGATCGGTCGGGAAGGCGCTCCAGCGCGCTTTCCAGCGTGGCGTCGTTGCGCTCGTCCGATAGCAGCCAGAGGTCTGGGAGGGGATGGATCAGCATGTCGGCTTCGCTATAACGGCGTGCGATGGATCATGCAGCAGCCCTGTCGCAAGTCGAAGAGAACATCGCC